>NZ_JBEYFS010000016.1:54815-81408 GCF_040634475.1 Streptomyces sp. NPDC007095 | reverse complement strand
CACAGGCTCGGCTCCTCCTTGACCCGCCCCACGAGGCGGGGTGGAATTGACGACGCTGCAGGCTTCACTTCATGTTGCGGACTGGTCGGTTGCACGCCCCCGCGGGGCGCTTGTCACTCCACTTCGACGCCGCCCTCTCGAACGACGCCGGGAGTCAGCTACCGGGGACCCTGGCGTCTCCCCGGACCGGACTTACACCGGCTGGCTATCCTGAGCTTGACGTCCGGTTACATCTGTCCACATCCCTTCTGGGCTGTGATGACGTCCGGACTGCTGGACGTACGATGATCAATTCCAAGGGGTGCCTGCGGAGATGAGAACGAGGGCGTCCAAGATCGTTTTGTGACGAACAACCTGGACACCCTCGCGACGGCACTCTATGCGACGACCGACGACCTACTGAAAGCGCGTCCGGACCTGGCTCCAGAGCGGCCGGCCGTGGGGATCACGCCACAGCTCACCGACGCCGAACTGGTCACCCTGGCGATGATGCAGGCCATGCTCGGTTTCACCTCCGAGGCCAGGTGGATCCGGCATGCCCGGGTCCACCTGCGGCATCTCTTCCCGTACCTGCCGCAGCAATCCGGCTACAACAAGCGGCTGCGTAAGGCCGCCGAACTGCTGCGCCGGGTCGCCCGGCTCCTGCTCACCGACCCCGCCCACCTGCGTGAAGACAAGCTGCTGCTGCGTGACCAGCTCACCGGAGCCTGTTCGGAGATGACCGCCCTGGCCGCCTCGGTGCGCGACTTCGCCACTCTGCTAACTCCAGACGAGGCCAACGCCGTGGCGCTGACCGGCTGGATCGCCCAGGTCCGGGCAGCGGACCTGCCCTTCATGCATTCCTATGCCACCGGCCTCGAGCGCGACCGCGCGGCCGTCGACGCCGCCCTGACTCTGCCCTGGCACAACGGCCGTACCGAGGGCGTCAACAACAAGATCAAGCTGATCAAGCGGCAGACCTACGGCCGCGCCGGACACCCCCTCCTGCGCCAGCGCATCCTGCTCAGCTGACCTCATGGCGATCACCGGCTACGAAAATCTTGTAGGAACCAAGAACAAGACACTCCCGGCTGACGGTTGCGTCGATCATCGACTGTTGGGTGGTCGAGGCGATGGTTAAGGGGTACCGGTAAGGAATGCCTGGTGCCGCAGGCCCTCGTCGTGGTCGAACGGGGACAGTTGGGCGCCGAGGTGTCCCGACTTCCTCCTCGATCTGAGGCGGGCGAAGATCCAGAGCAGCACGCAGGAGATCAGCACGCCCACGGCCGGGTCGGTCAGGGCGTCCGCCAGCTTCCCGGCGGAGAACCCGGAGCTGAGGGAGAACAGTGCGAACATGAACTTCAGGACCGCGTTGCCCAGGAGCATGAAGGCCACGAAGGCCAGCGGCACCTCGCGCCGGCTCTTGCGCGGCTTTCGCCCGACTCTTCTTCTTTCTCTTCTGCGTTCTTCATGGCGTTCCTAGCCCAGTCCGTTCTTCATCGCATTGGCGATTCCGGTGACCAACCCCGCGAGATGAAGATGGACATGATTTCTCGCGAGCTTCGATTCAACCTTCTCCGCGGCACTGAGGGTTTCTCACTGACCGGCGGTGAGGAACAGAGTTCCGACCAGAACTGACAGGAGGATCTCGTAGCCGAGGACGATGCAGGCCAGGGCCAGCACTCCCTTCTGCCACAGACGCGGTCCGCGGTAGGGAAGGAGCGGGGGCTGGTCCGAGGGTTGGAGCGCCGCTTCGGCCGGGGTCGTGCCGATCTCCGCGTGGGTGTGCCACCAGTGACGCAGCGTTTGGATCTTGGCTTCGAACTCCGAGTCCCAGAGCACGCGTCCGACACGCGGTACTGGCAATGGCGTTCGGCGACTGCTCGCTTCAAGGATGACTGGCCTGCGCCCGCCGCGGTGGCGCTCGACGGCGATCCCTTGAATCTCGTCCCAGGGAACGGTTCGGGGCCGCAGCCCTCGTATGACCAGGTGGTCGGCAGTGAGGATGACGCCTCTGCCGAAGCTCAGGAAGCCGGCGCCCAGCAGCAGCGAGATCGCGACGAGTGCGCCGACCATGCGGCCAAGGAGCGTCGGGTGATCAGCGCCGGGCCCCTCGGCGAACCCCGCCATCACCGCATCAGCCGCAAGCCAGCCGAGCAGCAAGGCCGTGGGCACCGACCGGCTTGGCGCAGGTCGCATGCCCAGTCGCTCGGGCAGCCGGCCGTAGGTACGCCCCCAGGCGCCGAGTTCACCAGCTGTGTCTTCGACTTGGGCCGCGCCGCCGTTGGCAAGCCACCAGCTTCGGATGGTCGCGACCTTGTCGTCGAACCGGCGGTCGCGGGACAGGAAACCGGAGCTGGGCATTCGTAGCGGGGTGCGGCGTCCGTCCGTCTCGTAGAGGACCACCCGCCGTCCGCCGGTGAACGGCTCGACCGCGACCTCGGCGACGTTGGTCCACGGGATGGTCCGGCGGCGCAGGTTATGGACGACGACCGCCTCAGGGGTCAGGGTTACCCCGACGTAGCGACTCAGCACCCACAGTTCGAGCGTGACGAAGAACGGCAGCACCATGGGCAGGACCCGCGACTCGAACGGCAGGCCGGGCAGCCCGGGCCGCTGGTGCGCCCACAGCAAGGGGTTCGACAACTGCATCAGAACGGCAGCGCCGAGGATCAGACCGAGTGGCAGGGACTGCTGCCACGAAGCCCGATAGCGGACTCGGACGACCATTCCCGACGATTCCGCTCCGCCATTGCGGGCTTCCTGGTTCACAGCTGTTCCACCCCTGCCGCACGAACAATGCGGGGCATCATGTCTGGTCAGGAACTGTTCACGCAATGGCTGTCGGCGGCCCCAGCCCGACAGAGCAACTGGCGGCCAGGGCGAGAACGTGCCTTCTGCTCGTAGCACCCACGGCGCTACTCCCGCTCCGGTCGTCCGCTTGGGAGCGCATCTGCCCGGGTGTTCGATCCGGGGGCATGGCCAGGTCGCACTGGAGCCCCCGGCCGCGGGTGGCCGTGAAGCCCTGGCAGGACGCTTCTCACTGCAAGGTCGTCTGCCGAACCAGAGGCTCACGTTGGTCACCTATGCTGCCACGCTCGACGTCCCCCGCCACATCGTCGAGTTCCTCGCCCGCCCAGCACGGGCCATGTGCCGTTGCTCTGTGTACGCGAGGACGGCAGCAGCGACATCCGCGAGCTGGGCGGTCCGGTGCCGGGAGTCCTGTCAGGCACCGACTACCTCGAGGAGACCTTCACCCTGGAGGAGGGCACCGCACTGGTCATGGTCACCGACGGTGTGGTCGAAGGGCCGGGCCTGACGCTGGACGCCGGCCTGGAGCGGGCCGGAACACTGGCCACCCAAGCCCTCCACGACGGACTGAACGCCGAGGCGATCGCTGACCGAATCTTCGACGCCGCGGTCGCGGTGGACCACCTCGCCGATCGGCACCTGATGCTCCAGAAGGTCGGCACCGAGCCGGTCCAGTCCGGCTTCCTGCTCCCCGATGTCCCAGCAGTCCACGACTCATTGAGTTGCGCTGGGACGACTGCAGATCCGACCTGCAAATGCGCCCGCCATGAGAGGGGCGATGATGAGCACCAAGATCACAAATCCCACGGCAGCGACTACCACCGCGCCATCCGTATGGACGTCGGGATCGCTCATGATCGTGAAGTCGGCAATCCAAAGGCACGGACCCACAGCGCCGCACGCTGCCAGCAGACGCCAGGCACGGGCACGCCCGAGAAGCCCACCCAACACCAAGGAAGGCACAAAGCCGCAGATCAGCATGCTCAGGACGAGGGCAATGCCCGTCAGATCCAGGACGCCCATCGCGATTGGCAGCCAAGGGCCGACAGCAACCCCTGTCGCCCACAGCAGGGATGCCGAGAGGAGTTCAGCGGACGCTCCTATGGTCGTCGCCCACTCACGCGCCGGCTTGTGCTTCATCGTCGCCCCCTGGAGCAGTTGAGCACGATGCTCTCATCAAATCTGAACACGTTCAATACTGGGCGAGTCACCCACCCCCTGTCTTCTACGCCGACCCGGAATCGAGTGCGCGTACTACGTCACCGGACCGCCGGAACGGTCGACCACCTTCACCGTGAAAGCCCACAAACCAGCCGAGTGGTATCACATGGCCCGGCTCAAGGTGACCGGGCCGGTGACGGACGACACGTCGCAATGCCGGTTCTGGTACCGGCAAGGTTCGGTGAAGTACCGGCAGGACCTGCGGTGCGCCAACCAGCACCGCCTCGCCAAGAAATAGAGCAACCAAGCACGCCCCCCAGAACATGTGGTTCTGGGGGGCGTCTTGACGTCACGGACCGGGGCGATGGACTCCCGGCGCCGACCGAGTTGTTGCTGCCCCCGACCCGCCCCGGGTGCTCGGTTCGGCAGCCTCAGGTGGATGCCGCGGCTCTGGGGACGGTCGGGCAGCTTCCCGTGCTCTTCACGTGCGCCTGACCGGCTGAAGCGAAAGGCGCAGGACGTACGGCTCGCAAAGAGGTCGTTCGGCCATGACGGGGTGAAGGGGCCCGGCACCGCCCGTGAGCCGTGGCTCAGTTCACGGTGAGGACGGCGGAGTCGTTGCGGCTGTTCGGATCGAAAGCGGGCCGATGGGAGTCGGCCGGGTCCGGGCCCCAGACCAGTTGGACGCCGCCCTTGGCATGTGTGACCACGTCGTCGACCTGGAGGGTCAAGGAGAAGTTGGTGACCTGTCCCTTGGGCACGATGATGCCCGGCAGGCTGCAGACGTACGGTCCCTTCGCCTCGGCAGCCGGGTTGTTCTCCTGCCACGGCGCGCAGTTGGCCGAGTGACCGACGGCGGTGGTGCCGGGCGGGAGCGTCACCCAGGCGGTGGGCACTCCCTCACCGCCGCTGCGGTCGTACAGGGTCGCCGGACCGTTGGCGGTCAGGTGGAAGGCGAGGGTCGCGGCCTTGCCCGCTCCGGCTTGAGCACTCGCGCCGGACACTGCGAAGTCGGCCGTGTTGCGGGCCCTCAGGGTGGCGATCCAGTAGTCGGTGACGCTACCCGTCTGCGGCAGGGAGACGGAGCCCGCCGGGGCCGAGGACCGCCGGCCCGCCTTGACCACCTTCAGTTTGAGCGCGGACCCCTTGCCCCACGTCCACTTGATGCCCTGGCCGTCCGGCCAGCCCGGCTGCCCGAGAGGCGCGGTGAGTGCGTCGAGGTAGGTGGACAGGGCGGTGGAGCCCACGTGCAGGCGCACGGGGGCGGCCAGGGCGGCCGTCTCGCCGATGTTGATGACACCCTTGGGGTAGCACTCCGCGAAGTGGATCGCGCCGTTGAACCCGTATTTGCAGTTGGAGTAGTGGTCGGCGAAGTCCAGGCCGGGCGAGGCGGCCAGGACGGTCTGCACACCGCGGGCCGGACGGTTGCCCACGTTGGTGAACCGGACCGGTTCGGCAACGTTGCTGCCGACCTTCAGGTTGGTGTGGTCGGCGAGGTGGTCGAGGCCGAAGGACGGCCCTCCCACGGTGACCGATCCCGTGCCGCCCACGATCTGCGCGTGCGCGGACCGGCCGGTGATCTTGTACGTTCCCGTGGCGCCCAGTCGGCTGCCCCTGAGCGCGGTCAGGGTCAGCCGGGTCATGGAGCCGAGGCCGATCTTCGGGTCGGAGCCCGACTCGAACGACTCCGAGCACGTGGCGATCAGGCCATGGGCGGTGCAGTTGCTCGAGAACGCCACCTTGGCGACCTTCGACAGACCCCGGGCGTCCACGGTCAGAGTGACATCGTGTGCCGTCAAGTTCTTGCTCTTGGTGTGGAAGTCGAAGTACACGCCGTCCGTGGCAGGAGCAGCCGGCAAGGCCGCCGGAGTCGGTGCGTCAAGAGTGATCACCGGCTGGCCAGAAACAGCACCGGCCGGGCCGACGCCCAGCAGCGAGGCGGCCAGACCCGCAGCCGAAAGGAACACTGCGGCTAAACCGGTGAGGGGATTACGTCTCATCAACATCCTTATGTTCGAAGGGGGTTTACGCAGGCCGCCGACCGGCGGTCAGCGTGGTGCGGCCGGGGGCTGGAGTACTGCCCGGTCGGTTCAGTGAGTCATCCGCCCGTCTCCTTCGCGGATGTGGCTGGAGCACGGGATCAGCAAGCCGGTCGCGCGGCCACACCACACCCCGGTGGCGACGCGATGGTTCACAAGGAGGTCTCTTCCCACTCCCAGGGCCTGGCGTAGATCATCTGCAGCAGTTCGGCGAAGGCATCGCTGTCGTAGAGCAGGCCGTTGTACTCCGTAGGGATCTGCTTGCCGTTGATCACAGCGGTGGGCGTTCCCGGTCCTTCGGGGTCCTTCGCTCCCCCGGCCCGCTCGTACGCTTTCTGGGAGGCGGTGACGAAGGAGCGGTACTTCGTGTTCTTCACGGCCGCGTTGAACTCCGGGGTGCGCAGGCCCTCCACCTTGCCGGCCAGTTCCAGCAGATAGGCGTCGGTGTAGCCGTCGGTGCTCTCCTCGGGCTGGTGGGCGTAGAGCACCTCGTGGTACTCCACGAACTTGCCCTGCTCCAGCGCGGCGCGCAGTGCGTTGACCGCCTTCTTCGACCCGCTGCCGCCGGCCCGGTCGTCCAGGAAGGAGGCCAGGGTGTACTCGGTTCTCGTCCGGCGGTCGAGCATCGCTTCCCGCAACTGCGAGGAACCGCCGGTGGTCTCGAACTTCTCGCAGTACGGACAGCGCGGATCCTCATACAGGTGCACGGTCATCTTCGCGTCCGGATCGCCCACCACGATGGTGGTGCCGTCCTTTCCGAGCTTCTCCGGCAGTTTCTCCGTGCTCCCGAACCCGGGCTTGGCCTGCGCCGCCCGCTGCCCGCACCCCGCCAGCATCAGCACCGCGGCCGCGCAGAGCACAGCCCACCGTCCCCCACGCACCATGCGTCATCCCCTCCCCAGAGAACAACGCGACCCTAGATCACCGGTATGACAATCGCCCACGCCATTTCCCTTGAGGGACCGTTACCCCTCCAAAGGCACGGTTGAGCGGCACGAAGTGGGTGGCATTCGGCAAGCAGCGCATCTACATCCTCTTCCAGGCCAAAGGCAAGAAGTCCTGGACGAACTTGGGCTCCGTCAAGACCGACTCGCACGGCCACTTCACCACCCGCTTCACCGCGAAGCAGGACGGCACCTGGGTCGGGGTCTACCTCGCGTCCGGCTCCTACGTGGACGCCGAGAGCTACCACGACTACGTGGACGTACACTGAGCAGCCTTCTCTGACGACCACCACGAAGGGCGCCCCGGGAACCTCCGGGGCGCCCTTCACCTTTGCGGCGGCGTGGCCAAGCGCCGCCAGGAGCTCCGCCTCCATCCGGTCCGCATCCAGGTGAACGGGAAGGGCGACGCCCAGCCGAAGGGCCGGTGGTGTTGGTATTGAGCCCTTTCGACCTGGTCGAGTTTCCACCCCTGGATCCCGACGACGAGGAAGAGGAGTGCGGTCGCCCGATTGCCTCCGCCGACGATGCCCTTGACGCGCTCACCTGTGCCGAGAGCGCCACAGGGGCAGTGCGAGGACGGTGGGTGAACGAAAGCGTCGCTCAGGATGAGTACGGGGACTTCGTACGCGCGGGGCGCCCGACCGACGCTTCACCCGAAGGGCAACCTTGGCCTGCACCGCAAGCCGGCCGCTGAAGGCCGGCATCACCAATTGCGGCCGGAGCCCCCTTCGAAGAGCGCCAACACCCCGGTCGTATCTCCACTCACCTCGACCGCCACAAAAGCAATCACTCGTTTTAGGCGTTGCGAGCCTGCCCGTAGCCGCAGATCTGTTGGAGGTCACCGGCCGTTCGTCCTGGTCGCACCGTGCCAATGCGGGGAATCAAACGCGGCCGCCGGACGCTTTGACCTCAAGTGAAGAAGATAGGTTTCCTCTCGTTCGGCCACTGGTCGCCGAGTCCGCACTCCAAGACCCGGTCCGCGGCCGACTTCCTGCACCAGTCCATCGACCTGGCGGTCGCTGCCGAGGAGCTCGGCGTGGACGGTGCGTACTTTCGGGTACACCACTTCGCCCGGCAGGCGGCCAGCCCGTTCCCGCTGCTCTCGGCCATCGGCGCACGGACCTCGAAGATCGAGATCGGCACCGGCGTGATCGACATGCGCTATGAGAACCCGCTGTACATGGCCGAGGACGCCGGCGCTGCCGACCTCATCTCCGGCGGCCGGCTGCAACTCGGCATCAGCCGCGGATCACCGGAACAGGTGATCGACGGCTGGCGTTACTTCGGTTACACCCCCGCGGAGGGCGAGACCGGCACGGACATGGCCCGCCGACACACCGAGGCTTTCCTCAAGGTGCTCGAGGGCGAGGGCTTCGCGGAGCCGACCCCCCGGCCGATGTTCCCCAACCCGCCGGGGCTGCTGCGCATCGAGCCGCACTCCGAGGGGCTGCGCGAGCGGATCTGGTGGGGCTCCGGCTCGAACGCGACCGCCGTCTGGGCCGCGAAGCTGGGGACGAACCTGCAGAGTTCCACGCTGAAGGACGACGAGACGGGCGAGCCCTTGCACGTCCAGCAGCGCAAGCAGATCGAGGCGTACCGCGAGGCGTACAAGGAGGCAGGCCACACGCGAGAACCGCGTGTGTCGGTCAGCCGCAGCGTCTTTGCCCTGACCAACGACCTGGATCGGGCCTACTTCGGCCATGACCGCAACTCGCGGGACCAGCTCGGCATGATCGACGACACGACCAGGGCGATCTTCGGACGCTCGTACGCCGCCGAGCCGGACGTACTGGTGAAGCAACTCCAGGAAGACGAGGCCATCCAAGCCGCGGACACCCTGTTGCTGACCATCCCGAACCAGCTCGGTGTCGACTACAACGCCCATGTACTGGAGAGCATCCTCACCCACGTAGCACCGGAGCTCGGCTGGCGCTGAGTGTTCTGCCGCCCAGCTGTGGACGACGGCGTTGTTCCCCAAGGGTGTTGTCGGCGTAATTCCCCAGGTCTTCGCCCGGCGCTCGGGCCACGGAGAGGGGAGTCTCGTCGAGTTGTCCTGGCTTGGTGATCGAACTGACGGAACCCATGGCGACGGCGGCGGTCCGTAGGCTCTCTCTCCGAGGCCGAGGGCGGCCGCCGCTCTGGTCCGCCCACCGCCCCGGTCCATGCAGCCACTGCCGCGTTTCCCTCCCCGGCTGTGACCAGCCGAGATTCCGTCGAGCTCGAATTGCTCAGCGTCCTGGTCCAACGCATCGCCGCCCTGTCTGACGGCAGGGACCTGGCAAACATCGGCTTTCTCGTCCCCGAACTCGCCCGACCCCGGCTGCATACCGGTGCCGAGTTCGTGATCAGCGAAGGGCTCAGGACGGTCACCCGGGCCGAGGCTCGTGAGCTGGCCGGGTGATCATGAGCACTGATGACGTTCAGGGGGACACAACCTGGCCACGGCGGCAGGGGGAAGACTGGTCCGTACACGGTCCAGGGGTGGCCGATGGCTACGACGCGAGCATTCGGCACCGCCGTTCGCGGTTTCGACTGCGGCCCCCGGGCAGTGGATGGGCTACCGGTTGAGGGTGACCGAGTTGTAGGGCGTCAGGTTGAAGCTCCCGATTTCCTGCACCTCGAGCGCCACGTGGCAGCCGACGCCGTTGTAGCCGGTGCACAGGCTCATGCTGGCGCCGCCGTACTGGTTGTTGAAGACGTAGTGGTCGCCGTACTGGTTGCTCAGGTTGTGGGCGCCGTAGCTCCAGTACACGTTGGTCGGCTGGGGGTCGAGGTACGGGTTGCGGTCCTGGCCCCAGATGCAGACGGCCCCGTACGGGCAACCATTCCAGTCGCCTTCAGCGGGCTTCGCCTGCGCCGCGCCGCACATCGCCACGACGGCGGTCGCCGCGGTCGCCGACGCGGCGACGCCGCGCAAGACTTTGCGCATGTCATTCCCCCTATGTCTGAACCGGTCGACGGAAAGGACATAACTATCGGCTGCGCGCCGTCGCTCTGACCATCGTTTCGACGGTGCCCGAAAGGAGTTTGGACCGGCAATACCGTAGGAGCAAGGTCGCGAAGTCGCAGGCCCTGCAACGCAAAGTCCTCTAGCCGACGGGTGAGCAACTGCGCAGGCCTATCGGCTGGAGGTGATGCCGCGGGCTGCGTCAGCGTGACGGGACGGGGTGTCCCGTCACGAACGATCCGGCCCCAGCCCCGGAAGAAGTCGGTCAGCTTCTCGACCGCGGACCCGACGTACGGCTCCTTGTCGTAGAGGTCGACATGGCTGGCGCCGTCGAGCCAGTGGAGCCCCTTCGGGGCGCGGGCGTTCTGGAATGCTTCCACGCTCATCCAGGAGGTCACCGCCTCGCGTCCGACGATCATGAGGAGCGGGCGCGGCGCGATCAGGTGGACGAAGCGGAAGGCGTCGAAGAAGGCCATGCGGTCGACGCCGGACCAGGTGAAGGACTTCGCCGAGCGTGGGTGCTGAGCGCGGTCCGAGCAGTAGTACTCGCAGCCCTCCACGGCATACCGGCACCCCAGCGCGCGGGCCTGCTCAGCCGTGTCGGGGAAGAGCGGGAAGGTCTGGACTCCCTCGCCGCGGCCTCGGCCGCGGCGAGCATGCCCTGGAAGACGGCCGGGTCCTGGGCGCCGTCGGCACCGTCACGGAACTGGCGGGCGATGTCCACGGCGCTGACGGTGCCGACGACCTTGATCCGGTGGTCGGACACCGTCGCGCTGAGGACGTAGCCGGCGGAGGCGCAGATGCCCAGCGCCCCGATGCGGTCAGCGTCGACATCGTCACGAGCAGTGAGGAACGAGACTGCGGCCTTGATGTCCTCGACCCGGTGGGCTGGATCCTCCAGGCCGCGCGGCTCGCCCTCGCTCTCGCCCTGGTAGGCGGCATCGAACGCGAGAGCGACGAAGCCCTGCTCGGCCAGGCGCAGCGCGTACAGGCCGGCGGCCTGCTCCTTCACACCGCTGCCGGGGTGGCTGACGACGATCGCCGGGCGTGGGCCGACGGCCCCGTCGTCCGGCGTGTACAGGTGGCCGGCGAGCTTCAGGCCGGCACTGGGAACGGTGACGTCGGTCCTCACAGGGATGCTCCAGTCGCAGAAGAACGGGCTCGCAGTGGGCGGGCTCCGGTGGCCTCCTGCCTACGGCCACACATCCACGGTGGTGTCGGAGCCATGGGGGTACCGGGGAAGGTGCTGTCTATGCACGCCAGTACCAGGCACGCGGCTGTCCGCCTGCGGACACTTGAGTCATGGAACTCCAAGGCAACGCTTCCGGCGGCAACGAGCTGCGGGGCGCTGTACGCGGACCGGCCGCGAGCCGCGCGCGAGTGCGTGGCTGTTCCGCGCATGGAAGCCGGCCTCCACCCCAAAGACCAGGCCCTCGCCACGCTGATCGGCGAGCTGAGCCTGCGCGATCCGGACTTCCGCACCTGGCGGGCCGGGCACCGGGTCCGCGGGCCGCGCCAGCTCGCCAAGACCTATCTCCACTCCGTCGCGGGCAGCATCACCCTGGACGTTCAGCAGTTCTGCGTCGACACGCAACCTGACCAGCAACTGGTCGCGTACACCGCCCCACCCGACTCTCCCTCCCAGGAAGCACTGCGTTTCCTCCTCCAGTGGGCGGCCCGTCCCGACCAGGCGAACGACGGTCCAGCCACGCAAGACAATCACCACAGGAAGTGATCAGGCGGTACGCCCCTGGGCAGCACAATCGCCGCGAGCTCATCCCCGCGGCCATGGGCCCCGCGTCAAGAGGGTGGATCACGTCACGGAGCATCATGGTCTGTGCGTGGAAGGCATCACTCGACGAGCGCCGGCCCGCTTCGAACACGCCGGCGAACCAGATCCCTTGAGAGCACACGCGAAAAGGACCAGATCATCTGAGACGGGGACCGGATCCTTGGAGACAGGACACGGGGAGAGGCCGCGAGAGGCAACAGGTGTCCCGTCTCAGATGATCTGGTCCAGCCAATCCGATCGACACGGGCCAGCAGTGCTCGTAGCCACTCCCCCGCTCACGGTCTTCGCCGGCACCCTCGGCCTGATCCCCCCGACAGCCGCCGCCTTGCGGAACGGGCCGACGTGTCCGGCCGCGCCGTCGACCCACGAGGGCCGACGGCCAGCCGCACGTCCATCCGCTACTGCCGACCCCCGAGGGACGCGTCGCCCGCCCCGACCCCGGGCCTCAGTCCTTTCCCCGCCGGCCCTCACGCCGCCGCGTCGTACGCGGCCCGCAACCGGACGCCGCCGGTCCGGGGCCTCGGGGCGTGCTCCGCGAACACAGCCAGACGCAGCACGAGATAGCGGCCGATCCCGACGAGCGCGGTGGCCGACAGGTACACCGTCTGCTGCAGGACGAGTCCGGCACCGGGACGGAGCACGGCCAGCGAGCCGACCGCGGCGGATGTGACCAGCCAGCCGAGGGCAACGGTGGCCGCGCTCTTCAGGTGGCCGGCCAGACCGGGCCGTCCGTGGCCGAACGAGACGCGGGCGTGCAGCTCGGTGGCGACCACGGTGGAGGCGACGGTGGTCAGCGCGTTCGCCGCCATCCACGGGATCCACTGCGAAAGCAGGACCAGTGCCGCCGAGGCAGCCAGGGTGACCCCACTGCCCAGCCCGGCGAACCGCCCGAAGGCCGCCGCGTGCCGGCGGATCAGTCGCAGGCCGTTCATGGTGATCCCCTCCCTGGCCGCTACCCCTGGCGGGGCCGTCGTCGTCATGCCGCAGAGCGTGGCCGACCCCCCATTCAGCGCGGTTTCAGAGCGTTCTCAGGGGAGCCGGCGGTGATGAAACCGGTGCGGCGATACACCGCCGCCCGTCTCGACCGTGATCAGCTGCCCGGCGGACTGGAGTTGGGGAAGCGCCCGGAGCCGGCCGTGCCCGCCGGGTGGACCACCGTCACCGTCAGGACCGCCCCTCCCAACCACCACGATCTGTGGACCCTGCGAGTCGGCATCCGCGAGGAAGAGCAGCCGGTGATCCTCGGCTGCGACACGGCCGACGACGAGGTCGTACACCGCAAAGGGTGTCGGCTCCGAGCGGGAGGCGCAGGGGCGGCTCGGGGGCGGCGGCCATCTCGACTATGGCGTGCGCGGCCTTGACCGGGTCGCCGGGCTGGGCGTGGTTCAGGCTCGCGGCGGCTGCACGCATCGCGCCGACGGTGGGCGCGTAGTCGTCGATCGTGTCGGGGCCGGTGTGCAGGCTGGCGGGGTCGAGGAAGTCGGTGCGGAAGAAGCCCGGTTCCACGAGCGTCACATGGATGCCGAGGGGGGCCAGTTCGGTGTACAGGGTCTCGGTGAAGCCTTCGACGGCGAACTTCGTGGAGGCGTAGATGCCCCAGCCCGGCGCGGTCGCGAAGCCCACGATGGAGCTGATGTTGATCACGTGGCCAGAGTGCTGGCGCCGTAGTACCGGCAGTACGGCGCGTTGGACGGCGAGCGGGCCGAACACGTTGGTCTCGAACACCGCGCGTACTGCGGCGTCGTCGGACTCTTCGACGGCGGCGAGCAGGCCGGTGCCGGCATTGTTGACCAGGACGTCGATCCGGCCGAACCGCTCGACCGCTGCGTCGACGGCCGCCCGGATGCTCTGCGGGTCGGTCACGTCCAGCGCCACGGTGAGCAGCGCGTCGCCTGCGTCGGGAAACTGCTCGCGGACGGTTTCGGCCTTCCGCGCGGTCGCGACCACCTGGTGGCCGGCGGCGAGGGCGGCACGGGTGATCTCCAGGCCGAAGCCCCGGGACGATCCAGTGATGAACCAAACACTCATTGTCTTCTCCAGTGTTCAGGCAGTGGGCAGGTCGAAGGCCGCGCGGTTTTGGGCGATGAGGCCCTCGACGTCGAGGGGGTCGCTGCCGCCGATCGTCTTCACCAGGTCGTTGGTGCCGGCGAAGACGCCGTTGCGGTAGTCGACGGCCACGGCGAGCAGGTGCTGGATCAGGTGGTCCGGCGCGCCGCGCCCGTGCAGGATGGCGGCGAATTCGTCGAGTTCGATGGGCACGTAGGTGACTTCACGGTCCAGCGCCCGCGACATCTTCTCGGCGATCTCGTAGTGGTTGAGCTCCTCGGCTCCGTACAGCGGGTAGATCTGGCCGGCGTGCGGGGCGGGGTCTTCCAGGATGGCCGCGATCACCTTCGCCTGGTCGCTTTCCGCGATGGGGGCGTGACGGCCGTCGGCGAACGGCAGGCGCAGTTCGCCGGTTCCATCGGCCCAGGTGTCGATCAGCCACTGGGCGAAGAAGGTCGGGCGGATGTGGGTGACGGGGACCGGGGAGTGGTCCAGGACGCGTTCGGCGGCCCAGTGCTGGCGTGCCGCGTTGCTGGCGGTGTTGCGGCGGGCGGAGACCTGCGACATGTTCACGATCGCCTGGACCCCGTTCTCCTCCGCTGCCTGGGCCACGTTCACGGTGGCGTCCATCAGGCCGGGGCGGATCGGATAGGTGAAGTACAGGGCGTCGATCCCCTTGGTCGCCCGGGCCAGGGAGTCCAGGTCGAGGACGTCGCCTTCCACGACGTCCGCTCCGAGGGCGGCGAGCCGCTCGGCGCGCCCGTCGAGGCCGCGGACGAGTGCGCGGACGCGTTGTCCGCGCTGGAGCAGGAGTTCGGTGGTGTGGCCGCCGGTCTTGCCGGTGGCCCCGATCACGAGGAGGTTGCGTTCCATGATGGTGATCTCCGTTTCTTGAGAGGGCGCTGGCGGGAACTCCGGCGTCAGTCCTTCGAGCGGGGGTCGCAGAAGATGAGTGAGGCGATGCGATGCCCGTCGCAGGAGGCTGTGGTCGCGGGCCCGAGCCGAGTGGCCGCGGCCCCGCGGTCAGGGTGTGTGGCGGGGCCGGAGGGCGAGCAACGCGGTGGCCGCGGCGATTCCGGCGCCGGCCTGGACGGACCAGGCATGGTCGAACCCGGTGGTCGTGGCCTGGGGGGTGAGGGCGACGAGCAGGGCCACGCCCACGGCGCTGCCGATCTGCCGGCTCATGTTGAGTACGGCGCTGCCGGTGGTGGCGCGTTCGGGTGCGAGGGTGCCGGCGGCGGCGAACAGCGGCGCCTGGGTCAGACCGCCGGCCAGGCCGATCAGGATCAGGCCCGGGAACATGCCGCCCCAGTAGTCGGGGGTGGTGTGCACGGTCGCGATCCAGTAGCCGGCGGCGAGTGCCATGGCCAGCGTGCCGGTCACGGCGGGGGCGGTGCGTCCGAAGCGGTGCTGGATGGGGCCGGCGTTCATGGCGAAGGCGATCGAGGTCAGGGGGGCCGGGGCGATGGAGACGCCGGCGCGCAGCGGGCTGAAGTGCCAGACCTCCTGCATGAACAGGGCGGTGCTGAGCAGGACGATGGCGAAGCCGGCGGCGAACAGGAACAGGGCCACGGTGGCGGCGGTGAACGGCCTGCCGGCGAACAGCTGCTTCTCGATCACCGGCGCCTTGGCGCGCAGGGTGCGCTCGACGGTCGCGGCAGCGGCCAGGGCGGCTGCGGCGAACAGGGCGACGGTGCGGATGTCCGTCCAGCCCCACCCTGGAGCCTGGACGGTGGCGAGCACCAGCAGGCTCACGGCGAGCAACAGTGCGAGGGCGGAAGCCGCGTCCGGCACGGCGGCACCCTTGGGCTGACGCACCTCGGGCAGCAGCAGCGCGCCGGCGACGAGGGTGGCGATGCCGACGGGAACGTTGATCAGGAAGATCCACCGCCAGTCGAGGGTGACGAGCAGACCGCCGACGGGCGGGCCCGCCGAGGCCGCGATCGCGCCCACGCCCGCCCACAGGCCGACCACCAGGGTGTGCCGGCGCTTGGGGAAGCTCGGGTAGAGCAGGCCGAGCGAGGTCGGCACGATCATCGCCGCGCCGACGGCCTGGAGAGCCCGGGCGCCGACCAGCACGCCGAGGCTGGGTGCGGCGGCCGCGACGGCGGAAGTGAGGGTGAAGAGTGCCACTCCGGACAGCAGCATCTTCTTGCGCCCCCGGTGATCCGCGATCCGGCCCGCGGGCACGAGCATGGCGGCGAAGACGATGGAGTAGGCCGACAGAACCCACGACACGCTCGCGACGCCCGTGCCCGGGAACGACCGGCCGATGCCATCAAGGGCGACGTTGACGACGAAGAAGTCGAGCTGTGCCATGAAGGCGACGGCTCCCAGCACCGCCATGATGCTCCAGCGGCGCGGATGACCCGCCTCGGTGACGGCCGGGGCCGGGCCGGTGTGCGGTGTCGTCGCGACCGCCTGCGGTGCAGCCTGTGTGGACATCCCGTCCGCCTCCCCAGAGAAATGGGCCTGACAGCCCTTTTTCGGCCTGCCCCCAGGAGACACTTCACAGAATGGGTTGTCAAGCCCTTTTTTGCGGTACGATGGCCGCCATGACCACCACCAGCGAAGCGCCGGGGCGGAAGCTGACCGCCAAGGGCCTGGCCACACGCGAGCGCATCGTCAGGGCGGCCGCCGAGCTGATCTACGAACACGGCGCGCAGAACACCAACAACGAGCAGATCCGGGAGGCCGCCGGAGTCAGCGGCTCACAGCTGACGCGCCACTTCCCCACCAAGGAGTCCCTGGTGCGCGCGGTGCTCGCCTGGCAGGCCGACAGCATCGTCGCCCGCCACCAGGCGCCCGAGCTGGGCGAGCTCGACAGCTTCGCCGCCCTGCGCCGGTGGGCCGACTCCTACATCGCCTCGCAGGACATGCTGCGCGGCGGGTGCACGTTCGGCTCCCTGGCCGCAGAGGTCGTCAAGACCGAGCCCTCCCACCGGGACGCGGTGGCCGACGGCTTCGAGCGGTGGCAGGAGCTGTTCAAGCGCGGCCTGAGCAAGATGCGCGAGCGCGGCGAACTTCGGCCGGAGGCCGACCCGGCCGCGCTCGCCCACCTGCTCGCCGCCGCGTTCCAGGGCGGAGCACTGCTGGACCAGGCGGCCGGCGAGTCCACACCCCTGCGTGACGCGCTGTACGGGGCCCTGGCCTACATCGAGTCATTCGCCGCAGAACGCTGACCGTGTTGCTGGAGTGCGGACCCTTGAGCGCGCAACGTTCAGGAAGCGTCTGAGGCGACCGGGCGGGGCGCCTGCTGGGACCGGGCCCGTGCCGTGAGCGGGAGTCCTTCGAATGCTTGATCGGCAACGCGCTCCAGCGCGACCGCGTCGAGCCCGGCCCTGGCCAGTACTTCCATGCCCCGGTTGATCGCCATGAGCAGTTGGCTGATCCCGGGGGTGTCCGCCTCGGGGTCGAGGTCGCCATGCCGCTGCGCGGCCTGAACGCACTCGGTCAGCGAGCCCTCGATTCTCCCGAGGGCCTGCCTGACGCGTACAACGGCCTGCGGATCGTGGTCTGCTCCCTCGACGACGAAGCCGGTCACCATGCAGCCGAGCCGGTCGGGGTCATCATGCACAGATCGCGCTGACCTCACGAGATATGCGTGCAGCCGTTCCAGCGCGGTGTCATCGGGGCCTTCGAGTTTTGAGGCAGCGTGACGGCGGGTGGCCGTAGGGTCCCGGACGGGTCCGTCACAAGAGGGTCGGGCGGTTCCGTTCCGTCAAGCATGGTGCCTCCGCTGTAGCCACAGGCGATCGACGGAACTCCGGCGTGAGCCGGTAGTTGGCCGGGTACGGGACTCGGCCGATCCGACGGCCCGCCGCCGTGGCCACTCTTTGCAGTCAATTCCCTACGTAAGGTTACGAATGAACGTGAGGATGGAACTCTGTGGGGTAGGTGGGGAATCGCCGGAGCCGGGACCACGCGAGTGGGCGACCGTACTCCGGAGAGAGGAACGGCATGACGACCGATGCGCTGGCTGAACTCGCGGCCGCCGGCGGTGCGGCCCTCGTCGCGGCGACGGCCACCGACGTGTGGCACACGGCACGCGTCGGCTTCCCTCGACTGCTGGGCCGGGACGGTCGACAGGATGCTGTTCAGGGGCAGTTGGAGGCACAGGCGGACGTGCGGAGATCCACGCCCAGCGCGGCAGCACGTCCACCAGGGTCTCGGCACCCGCGGAACGGCGTTCCACGCGTGCGCCCGTCACTTTCCCACCCCCGACGCCGGTACCGCGTCGTCGAATTCCCGCGGCGGCTGGTATCCGTGGTCCGCCACGTAATGCACGACCAGCGCCGGGGCGGCGTAGACACGGCCTTCGCCGCCCCGCACACGGACCTCTCCGCTGCCGATGAACACATCCCGGAACCTGACGTTCTTCCGCGCTTCCTGGAAGGTCGGGCAGAAGTCGCAGAAGTGCATGCCCCGGTAGACGTTCACCGTGTCCTCGGCCAGCTCCAGGAGGGCTGCCACGAATCCCTCGGGGACGTCGCCCCGCGGGAACTCGTGCCCCTCGGCGAGCCACCCAACGTTCAGCAGGGACGCGCCGGAGCCCGCGCCCTCACCCGTCTCGTCCGCGTCGTCCGAGTACTCGTACGGGCTGAGGTCGTTGCAGTACGCCATCGCTCATCTCCTGGGGTTCACATGCTCGCGGCAGATCACAACGCGGCACACGCCCATGTTCGGTTCCAGGATGTCGCTCAGTTCGGTGGGCCCCGACACGCTGATCGACCTGCTGCTGATGTTCGGTTTGCCGGGGGTGTCGACGGTGTAGCCGGGAATGCTCCGCCCCGGCCCGAACGTCTCGGCGGGCGGAATGCTCGCACCCGTTTCCACGGCGAGACCGATGGAGTCCTTGAGTGCGGCGGTGCAGCCGGTGCGGGATCGCGTTGCCCGAGGGCAGTCGGCGGTCGCGTCGCTGCTGCGGAGCGACCTGCCGTAGGAGGGCCTGGAGGCTGGTGCGGGCCCGGCGTGCGCAGCTCGATGCCGGTGGCGAGGCGATGCGGGCCCTGACCGAGGGCCGGCGGCACCCGTGGCCGCGGTTTCGGTGCCCGGAGTACGGATCGACGTGGTTCACCGGCGAAACACCGTTCGGCATCCGGAAGCGGTCGGACAGCCGGTCCTGCTCACCACGTTGTCGAACGCGGGCGTGGAGGAAGCGTTCGCGTTCAGCAGCCGTCACCGAGTCACGCCTGCCTGTGACGCCACCGAGGTCGTCGGCGATGGGGAACGGTCGGCCAGCGTCCCGTCCCGCAGGATCTTGCCTCCGTCTCACCGGACTTTCCCCGACTCGCAAGCGCGGGACAAGGGCAGGTGAGACAGCCCACGTCACCGGGGTGCAGCTCAACGGCCGCCAGTGTCCTTTGACAACGAAGACAGTCGGAGGCGGTGCCTCTGACCTGGGACGACTGGGTCGACTGGGTCGACTGGGTCGACTGTCAAACAGCCCATCTCGGTATGTGCACGGTGAGGCAGCGAGGTGGTGATCCGACACCAGTTACGAGGTAGTGACGATCGGGGGCCAACTTCTTGGCGCGCCGACTGCTCTTCTTCGGTGAAAGCGCGCCAATTGGGCAGCTGTGAACTCTAGTTGACGCAAAGGGAACGAAGAAATCCAAGGAGACCTGAGCATGAAGCCTGGTATGAAGCGGCTCGCGGTAGCCGGCGCGCTGGGTGTGACCTCAGCAGCGCTGGCGGCATCCCCGGCGTTCGCGAAGAGCGACATCTCGATTCAGGCCACCCCCCACACCGTGCATGCCGGCCACGTCGTGAAGGTACACGGCCAGGGCGACGACGACGCCGAGCAGTACACCCTGCTCGTCGTACAGGAGCGGTCCGGCAAACCCGGACACTGGGGCCGCTGGCAGGCCGTCACGCGGAGCTTCAACGGCGATGCGCGCGCGAACGTCAAGGCCACGCGCACGGGCGAGCTGCAGTTCCGTTCAGTGCTGTACTCGACCGACAAGCACCACCAGCACGCGAAGACGGACCGCACCTCCACGCCAGTGACCGTCCACGTCGTCCGCTAGCCGGCGCACCCTTCGATGACCGTGGCCAGTGCGGGCCACGAGTGCGGAACAGGTGCAGTCCCCTCGGACGTGTTCGTGGTCTTCGGCCATTGCCGCCGGCGCTCCGCACACGCGTGCACAGAATGTGTGAGCGGGCGGCCCCTCTCCGCCGCCGGCACTGGACCGCCGGAAAGGCAACCCGCACCATGTACGGATCTGGGATACAGCCGGCCGGAGGCCAGTACATCGGCGTACGTCCGGTACTGGTCCCGGCAAACCAGGACCCAGCGCTTACACGTCGCCACGTCCTCAAGCGCGCGTCACAGAGAACAGCGCAGCGGAGCGCTACGCGCACGGCCGAAAAGGGAAACGCGAAATTCGGCGTGACCCTGCACGGGTGACGGTGTACCGGACAATGAATCAGATTCCGGTACACCACCATTGCCGTCTATTCGGTGCGGTCAGTCTTCCGCTGCGCCTCCGGAAAAATCATCAGCCGTCATACCAGCCGTACTGAGTGATGGTGCCGTGACCGCTGCAGCCGCCCCCGAAGTCCCAGAAACCGGGCCCCTGCAGCGGTCCATGGATGTCCGTGCCGTCACTGCAGTGAGTCCACGCCCCGCTGCGGCCGTAATCGACGGTGACCGTTGCACGCCAGGACACCCCGTTGAAGGAGTACGTGTTGAAGCCGTGATTCGGGACATGCATGGGGCTTACTTTGCCCGACTGCCAGACGACGTGGTGCGTCACGTCCGCTGTTGTCGAGTTGGGCGTCGCCGCCTCAGCCGCTCCACCCATGGCGACGGTGCCCGCGATGGTCGCGGCCCCGAAGAACAGGCTGATCGCTTTTCTGTGCACGGGTCAGTTCCCCCTGTCGCAAGTTTGGTCATGTGCACGCTATTGAGATTTCCTGATGCAAGTCAACTGAACCAAGGAGTTGAAATAAGCCAAAGGAGGCAGAGAGAAATGGAACTTGTTTCCTCATTTCGTCCAGACATCATTTACGCTGGTGGGCAAGGAGTTCCCATGGACAAGGTTCGTGAGAACGGAACCTGGTGGCTTCGTCAGCGGTTCGTAACGACGTGAGTTCCCGCCGAGACCGCCCAGCACTAGGTTGCGGCGGTCATGGTCACAGCCAGCCGCGGCGGATGAGGGCGGTGACCGCGACATCGGGTACCACCGCGGTGAACCGGGGCGGCCGCCCGGTCGCTCCTGCCACCAGGCCGTTGTTGACCAGCGCGGCCAGGAGCCGTGCCACGGCCGGAGTGGACAAGCCGCAGGCGTCAGCCAGTTCGCGGACCAAGCCTCGGACAGCACGCGCGGTGAGCCGAGGCTAGGTCGTAGCCGGTCACGCGTGCAACCAATCAGTCCGGCTGCATTGAGCCGCGACAACCTACAGCGTTGCGCTCGCGGCCCCGGTTGCACGGTCGGGGCGCAGCGGAGGTCGCGGGCAGCCGCGAGGCGGGGCCGGATCAGGCGGGCGGCAGGGCGTTGGGCGGGGCTTGTTCGGTGGGCTGGTCCACTGCGGAGAACTGCTGTTCCGTCCAGATGACCTTTCCGCCGGATGTGTAGCGAGTACCCCAGCGGTCGGCGAACTGGGCTACCAGGAAGAGGCCCCGGCCGCCTTCGTCCATGGTGGTGGCTCGGCGCAGGTGCGGAGAGACGCTGCTGCCGTCGGAGACCTCGCAGATGAGGCTGCGGTCGCGGATCAAGCGCACACTGATGGGGCCGGTTGCGTGCCGGATGGCATTGGTGACCAGCTCGCTGAGGATCAACTCCAGAGTGAACGCTTCCTCTTCCATATCCCAGTCGCCCAGGAGCCGGGTGGCGGCAGCACGCACGCCGGCAACGGCCGAGGGGTCGGACGGTACGTCCCAGGACGCGGTGCGACTGCCGTCGAGCAGCCGAGTGCTGGCGACGATCAGGGCTACGTCGTCGCGTGGCGCTACGCGGACCATGGCATCCATCGCTGCCCGGCACACCTGGTCCGGCGTTTGCCCGGCGTGCGCAACAGCACGACGCAGGAGCTCGATGCCTTGATCGATGTCGCGCTGCCGGTCTTCGATCAGGCCGTCGGTGTAGAGGACGATGGCGGTGCCCTCGGGCAGAAGTATCTCTGTCTTTTCGTAGGGCAGTCCTCCCAGCCCCAACGGCGGGCCGGCCGGTACGCCGGGCAGGTCCGCATGCCCGTCCGGGCGCACGATGATGGGTTCCAGGTGGCCCGCCCTGGCCATGCTGCAGAGACGGGAGATCGGGTCGTAGATCGCGTACAGGCAGGTGGCGCCCGTGAGTGTCGGTGTTTCACCGTCGCCGTCCCGGTCCTGGTCGATGCGGCTGACAAGTTCGTCCAGGTGACAGAGCAGTTCGTCAGGTGGCAGGTCGAGCGTGGAGAAGTTGTGGACGGCGGTGCGCAGCTGTCCCATGGTGGCGGCGGCGTGCAGTCCGTGCCCCACAACGTCGCCCACCACGATGGCGACGCGGGCTCCGGGGAGGGGTATGACGTCGAACCAGTCGCCGCCGACACCACCGAGTCCTGCCTCCGCCGGAAGATAGCGGTGGGCCACGTCGACCGCGCTCTGCTCGGGGAGCGCGTGCGGCAGAAGGCTGCGTTGCAGCGTGACCGCCATGGTGTGCTCGCGGGTGAAGCGACGGGCGTTCTCGATACTCACCGCCGCGCGGGCGACCAGTTCCTCTGCGAGCGAGAGGTCTTCCCGCGTAAACGGGGTCGGCTCCTTCGAACGCCAGAACGTCGCCATGCCGAGAATCACTCCGCGGGCTCGCAGGGGAGCAGTGATCATGGAGTGGATCCCGTATGCCACCAGTCTGCGAGCTAGGTCGGGGTCCTGTGCCTGCCAGCCGGAGAAGGCTGCCAGGTCGGCCTCCAGCACGATCTGCCCGGAACCGAAGCCGGATGCCTGTGGTGTTGTCGGGTCGAAATGGATGAGCTCACCGGGAGGGTAGAGCGGCGCATCCTTGCGTATGCCGTCCACTACGACACGACGTAGTTCCGCTGCACGCAATGGGTTCGGTTCGTCGCCGCGCAGCACGGCATCGACCAGGTCGACGGTGACGTAGTCGGCGAACCTGGGCACGGCGAACGCCGCCAGTTCCTGAGCCGTGTGGGTCACATCGAGGGTGGTGCCGATGCGTATACCAGCGTCGTACAGCAGTTTGAGACGTTCCTGGACTACTTCCACCCGGCCCATCAGTGCGCTGAGTTCGGTTGTGTCGCGCAGCGTGGCGACCCAGCCTCCCAGCCCGGGCTGCTGCGCCATGGGGCGTTGGCTGACGGCCAGGATCCGGTCGCCCACCTCGATGACCTCGTCCGTGGTCGCCCTGCCCGACAGGATAAGCCGCTCGGCCTTCGGTTCGAGCCCCAGATCCGTGACGGGCCGGCCGTCCCCGTCGGCCCTCAGCCCGAGCAGGCGCCGTGCTTCGTCATTGGCCAGCAACAGACGACCCTGGGAATCGACGATCAGAACACCTTCCCGTACCGAGTGCAGAACAGCATCGTGGTGCTCGTACATGCGGGTCATCTGCGTCGGGCCGAGGCCGTGTGTCTGACGGAGCAGGCGCCTGCTGATCAGCGCTGTTCCCCCGGTGGCCGCCGAGAGCACCACACCGGTTGCCCCCAGGACGAGTGGCACCTGCCGCCCGGCTGCCAGGCTCACCTGCTTGACCGCGATGCCCGCAGACACGAGACCGATGACCCTCCCGTCACCTGTGGTGACGGGAACGACGGTGCGGACCGAGGGGCCAAGTGTCCCGGCAGTCGTTTCGGTGACGATCCCGCCGTGCCGCGCTGCCGCGATGTTGCCGATGTAGTGCCGGCCGATCTGCGCGGGGTTCGGATGGGTGTAGCGGATGCCCGTGGGACTCATCACGACCACGAAGTCCACGGCGGTGCGTCGGCGGGTTTCTTCGGCCTGCGGCTGAAGCACGGCGGTCGGATTCGGGCTGGACAACGCCTGTCGCACGGTGGGGGAGGCGGCGACTGCCGAGGCAACGGCCAGTGACCGGTCGCGGGCCTCGCGCTCGGCGTCGGCCCGGTACTGGAGCATCAGGGTGGCGACCGCCGCTGCCGCAAGGGCCAGGATCAAAATGGCCTGCAGGAGGAAGACCTGGCCCGCGACGGTGGGCAGTCCACGCCAGGACCGCATACGTCCGATCAGCTGATGCATATGCCCATATAACATCGCGGATATATCAATAACACCCCCTAGGTGACATACAGCCTCACCGGCAGTTCGAAGCGTGCCCGGATGAGTACGCACGGTGAGCGCGAGTCTCACCCGGTGTCGCCGTCGGCCCAGGTGAGCACCCGGGTCTCCGTCTCCGCGCAGTCGGCGCCCTTGGGTTCCCGCCGAGAAGGCGCTCGTACGCTGCGGGCGCGGCGAGTGAGCGGCCCGGCCCTCGCCACTGGGTCTACGCTGCCGCTCATGACCAGCAAGATCCCCGTACGCGGGGGCAGGAAGGGCCGGCAGCACCGGGCGCCCCCGGACGATCTGCGGTCCTTCTGAATCAGTTCTGCACCCAACAGACCGGCGGCCCAACCAACGTGGACGAAGCCGCGCTCTTGGAGTGCACGAACAACCACTACGTGTGACGGATCAGGGCCAGGCCCTGCCGAAGTAGCCCGGGGCTCCAAGGCCAGGTGCCAGGGACCAGGCCGTGTCCGGTGGGTCGCGTACCGTCTCTACGTCCTCATCGTTTCGGTCGGCGTGGGACGAGGCGACCTGTCGAACGAGGAATGGGCCCGGCTGGAGTGCCTACGTCCATCACAACACCGTCACGGTCGCTGCGATCCAGTTGTGGCTCCGGAGATGATCCGAGTCCGGCGGTTACGCCTCGCGCACGATGAACAGCGGGAGCTGCCCGTGCAGCACGTCCGTCCGCGGCAGCCGCAACCGGAAGTGTTCCTCGATCGTCAGTACGCTCAGTCGGCGGACCCGTACGGCATCGGCTTCGCGAAGATCCGACTGTGCCGGCAGGACTCCCACCTCGGTGAGAGCTGGGACCAGGGGCGGTGCTGACGCCGCAAGCCGCCTTCGCCGCTCGGCCTGCGCCTCCGTTGCATCTCGCCCCAAGTCGAGAATCGCCGCGCCTACGCGGAGCTGTCCGCGCCCACGCCGACTCCGTCAACTCCTCGTCCCACCCCAAGATCAATTATCAGACACGCCCGAGTGCTTGCTGAGCGTCGTTGACGATGGCCACGAGAGGCGGGAGCCCGCCGCACGGGCGGTTCCGGGCCTGGCCATCCACTCTCAGCCCGTGTGGACGCCGCCTTCGGTGCGGAAGGCGCCCTCGGTCGCCGCCATGTCCTGCGTGCCGATGACGCCGAGCAGCTCAAGCTGAGCGGCGCCCTCGGTACCGGGCGGTGCCGTGAACCACAGGAGGCGCTGGCGGCCGTCCTCGCTGAACAGACTGTGGCAGTCCAACTCGATGACGCCCAGCGCGGGGTGCACGATGCGCTTGTGATCGGTGCGGCGCAGGCCGACGTCATGGGTGTCCCACAGGGCAGCGAACTCCGCGCTGCTCCGCCGCAGTGCGGCCGTCATCCCGGCGACCTCGGTGTCGCGGCCCCGGCGGGCGGCGACTGCCTGCAGGTCAGCGACGAAGACCCGTGAGTGGTGCGGATGGTCCTCGGGCGGGTAGACCGCGCGGGCGGCCGGATCCGTGAACCAGCGGTACGCGAAGCCGGTGGCCGGGCCGCGCGGCTCCGGAGCCCGGCCGAGCAGTGCCGCGGCCAACTCGTTCTGGACGAGGGTCTCGTGCAGGTCGGTGATGACCTGGGCCGGGGTGGTGGCCAGCCGGTCCAGCAGCCCGAGCAGGGCGGGCTGGACGTGCCGCGCGCTCACGCCGTGCGCCGATGCGGGCAGCGGCCGGTCGGCGAGATGGAACAGGTGGTCGCGCTGGTCGCCGCCCAGCCGCAGCGCCCGGGCGAGGGCGGCCAGCGTCTGGGACGACGGCTGGGCGCCGCGTCCGCGCTCCAGCTCGGTGTAATAGTCGGCCGACAGGCCCGCCAGTTGCGCAACCTCCTCGCGCCGCAGGCCGGGCACCCGGCGCCGGGGCCCGGCGGGCAGACCGACGTCGCCCGGCCGGATCCGATCACGCCGGGACCTGAGGAACGCCGCAAGCTCGGGAAGATTCACCCGCTCATCGTCGCCTCTCCGACGGGGTCCGAGCCAGGGGCTGGTGACCCCCGGGTGGGCTCAGCCCTGGCCGGAGCAGGTGACTGGGACGGATGGTTGCCCCATCGGGGTCGACCTCCTGCTCGTTGTGAGCAGCTCCGGCGCCCCCGCACGAAGAGAGATCACCATGCCGTTCGCGAACTTCAAGGTCCCCGCCGGCGCCCTCACCGCAGAGCGGAAGGAGCAGATCATCACGCGCACCACCGACCTGTACGCCGAGATCTTCGGCGACCGCGCCCGGGCCACCACCCTCGTACTGGTCGAAGAGGTCGCCGACGCCGGATGGGGCATCGGCGGCGGTGTCCTGACGCTTGCCAAGATCCGGCAGACGCCGCAGGAGTGACGGCCTTGCCGGTCGCCGCCCGCAGCGCGGCCCGCATTCGTCGCCCCGTGGAGGGCGGCGCGGATCTCGACGAGGCCGCAGCCACGGCGCAGTGCCGCGTCCCGGCACGCGCCGCCGCCCGTGGCGCGGGAACTCGTCGACGGTCATGAAGCCGTCCGGGAAGCCCTTCGGCCGAACCAGGCGCGGTGGCGGCGCCGGCGGGCCTGGTTCGACGGGGCGGGCGGCCATCTCGGCCCGGTGCGCGTGGAAGCCCGGACCGCCGCCGAAGACCCAGGGGTGCACGGGTATGCCGCCGCCGAAGACCCAGGGGTGCACGGGTATGCCGCCGCCGG
>NZ_JBEYFS010000016.1:0-54716 GCF_040634475.1 Streptomyces sp. NPDC007095 | reverse complement strand
GAAACCCAGGGGTGCACGGGTATGCCGCCGCCGGAAACCCAGGGGTGCACGGGTATGCCGCCGCCGGAAACCCAGGGGTGCACGGGTATGCCGCCGCCGGAAACCCAGGGGTGCACGGGTATGCCGCCGCCGGAAACCCAGGGGTGCACGGGTATGCCGCCGTCGGAGGGCACCACGAGCCCGGCCTGGACCTGCTTGAGGTCCACCCGTCGGTCCTCCGGTCGCCGGGCGAGCCGGTCGGCGAGGACCCGGGGAACGTCGACCTGACCGGCGAAACCCTCACCTCGACCAGCTCGGCCCGGGTGACGGCCTCCACCCGGGCCGCACTCGGCTGGGTCCAGGTGTTGTGGGAATCCTGCGACCTGACGGCAGGCGAGCTGCCCGATTGACGCCTGCGCCGACCGGTTGACGATGACTTCCCGGTCGTACGGTCGGAGGTCAGACTCCGAAACGAGGCAGCCGGTCGGGGGCGAGGTCCTCACCTACTGCCTTGCACGAGCGGCGTCGTGGGCGCTGCGTAGAAGCTGCACGGCCGTGTCCGTTGTCCTCTCACCAGGATTGACGACAGAGATCCAGCCGAGTGCCCCGTATACCGGGTGCGGCATCACGCTGTCGGCGGCTGCGTAGTCGCGAGGTCGGGTGAGGCTGCGCGGCTCCTCCCCCGTGAGCTCCCGGAACGTCGCACGGTCGGCGTGGATGTTCAAGCGCCAACGGCCCGGAGGGGCAAGGTCGGAAGCGGCGTCGTCGGGGTAGTTCTTGATGACGATCGTTCCGTAAGGCTGGACGTTCTGAGGCATCTGGCCGTCGGGGGCGTAGTAGAAGAACGCATCCCCCCATGCGAGCTCGGGGAAGTCGCTGCCCGGCTCCGGGATGACCACGAGCGCGCCGGCGAAGCCTCGCACGGTCGCGATGATCTGTTCCATACTCATGGTTCAAGCATCACCTTCAAGTGCTTATGTGGGGTTGGCTGATGGGCGAGCTGGTGAGCGGTTCGCAACGGGTACCGCTCCGAACCGCCGATGTCGCCATGGAGTCGGGGTACTCGGTGCAACAGGTTCGCGACCTGGAGCGGCTGGGAGTCATTCCCCCAGCCGCTCGATCGAGCAACGGTTACCGTTCCTACACACCGCTGCACGTGCACGCCCTTCGCGCCTACCGAGGACTCGCAGGTGCTGTTGGCCCTGTCACAGCCCGGCAGATGCTCGCGGAACTGCGAACAGAGACGATCGCGGAGGCAGCCTCAGCGATCAACACGGTCCATGTTCGGCTCGCGCGGGAACGAGAGGAGGCCCTGCGCGCTCAACAAGCGTTGCGTACGATCCAGGCCGAAGCGAACACACCCGAGTTCGAGCAAGAGAGTGACGCGATGACGATCACAGAGCTCGCCGGAGCGCTCAATGTACGTCCCTCCACCCTGCGGTTCTGGGAGCAGGAAGGGCTTGTCACCCCCGAGCGAGTGACGTCGCTGCGAGCACGCCGCTACGGTCTTTCAGTCGCCAGAGCGGCCCGAATCGTTGCGGCCCTCCGCAGCACCGGTTACAGCGTTCCCGCAGTGCGCGAGATCATGGACTCCCTGCACCGACTCGACGGCCTGGGAGAGACCGAACGCATCCTGCGACAGCGTCTTGACCAGATCGCCACACGGTCCGTGGCGCTACTTCGAGCGGGCGCAGACCTGGCAGCCGTCGTCACGGCCGCCCGGGAACCGACGACCACCTAGTCATTGAGGGGTTGGTCGGGGTGTGGGCGAGCTCGACGTTGTCGGCCTCGGCCCAGTCCGCGACCCGGCGGCATCGCAGCAGGTGCTGCCCTGCTGCTTGGTCAGGGTGTCGGCGTCGGCCTTGACGACGTACACCTCCCATGGTTCCTGGCCGGGGCCGTGGACCCACACCTTGTCCTGCAGGGCGTAGCAGCAGGTGGTGTCGTCCTCCGCGTCGGTCGCCAGGCCCTGGTCTGTGAGACGGGTGGTCGCGGCGTGGACGGCTTCGGAGGATTCGACTTCGACGCCGAGGTGGTCCATCCGCGTGTCCTCGCCCGGCGAGCCCTGGACAAGGACGAGCTTCAGCGGGGGTTCGGCGACGGCGAAGTTGGCGTAGCCGTCGCGGAGTTTGGCCGGCTTGGTGCCGAACAGCTTGCTGTAGAAGGCGATCGAGGCCTGAAGGTCGGGGACGCGCAGGGCGAGTTGTACTCGGGACATGGCGATCCTCCTGCCGTAGGAGTGGAAGTGCCCCGGCCATGGCGGCTGGGGCAGCCGGGGTTCAGGCTCAGCAGCAACCACCGGACGATGAGTCCTCGGTGGCAGCGGCCGTGGTGGGGGCACCGATGCCGAGCTGTACGAGTTGCGGTGCCGGGGTGCAGCAGCCTCCGCCGTCGCTCTGGCCTGCCGCGGGGTCGTCGAAGAGGCCGGCTCCTCCGCACACTCCTGTTTCGGGGAGGGTGAGTTCGACGCGGTCTGCGGATTCGAGGTCTCCGGCGATGGCGGCGGTGACGGAGCGGACCTGCTCATAGCCGGTCATGGCCAGGAAGGTGGGGGCGCGGCCGTAGGACTTCATGCCGACCAGGTAGATGCCGTGTTCGGGGTGGGACAGCTCCTTGTGGCCGTGCGGGTAGACGGTGCCGCAGGAGTGCTGGTTGGGGTCGATGAGCGGCGCCAGGCCGAGGGGCGCCTGGAGGCGTTCGTCGAGGCCGAGGCGGATCTCGGAGAGGAAGGCGAGGTCGGGGCGGAAGCCGGTCAGGACGATGACCTCGTCGACCGGGTCGAGGCGTCGGCTGTCCTCGCCGACCAGGATGAGCCGTCCGTCGTCCGCCCGCTCGATGGCCTCGGTGCGGAATCCGGTGACCGCGTCGGCGTATCCGTTGTCGACCGCGGCCTTCGCTGCCAGCCCCAGCGCGCCGCGGGCGGGCAGCTGGTCGGCTCCGCCGCCGCCGAACGTGGAACCGCTGATGCCACGCCGCAGCAACCACACCACATGCGTGCCCGACTCGTCCTTGGCGACGTCCGCGAGGGTGGCCAGCGCGGTGAAGGCGGAGGCGCCGGAGCCGATGACGGCGGTGCGCTTGCCCGCGTAACGAGTGCGGACGGCCGGGTCCTTGAGGTCGGGGACGCGGTAGGTGACGCGGTCGGCAGCGGCCCTTTCTCCGAGGGCGGGCAGACCGCTGGCCCCGGCCGGGCCGGGTTTGGTCCAGGTGCCGGAGGCGTCAATGACGGCGCGCGCGAAGATGCGCTCCTCCTCGCCGTCGGCGGTGGTGAGGTGCAGGACGAAGGGCTGGCTTTCGCGGTCGGCGTCGACGATACGGTCGCGTCCCGCGCGCGAGACCCCGGTCACCGTGGTGTGGTAGCGCACACGGTCGCCCAGGGCGTCGGCCAGCGGCTGCAGATACTGCTCGGCCCAGTCGCCACCGGAGGGGTACGTGGCCGCGTCGGGCTTGGTCCAGCCGGTCGGTGCGAGGAGCTTCTCGGCGGCCGGGTCAGTGACCTCGCCCCAGGTGGAGAACAGCCGGACATGGCCCCACTCACGCGCCGCGGCCGCCGCGGCCGGCCCGGCTTCCAGGATCAGAGGCTCGACGCCGCGTTCGACGAGGTGGGCGGCGGCAGCCAGGCCGACGGGGCCGGCTCCGATGACCGCGACGGGCAGTTGGCCGGTGGTGAGCCCTTCGTCAGAAGCCACAGTCACGACGATTCCCCTTTGCTTCGACGTTTGTCGATGTCTTGCGCGGCCAGCATCGCACCTGATTCGACATGCGTCAACATAGACATTCATCGAAACTGGAGATCGATTGCGGAGTCACCGACATTGCCGTCAGCGGTGACGGCCAGCTCCTTCGGCAGCCTGGGCGAGCACGCCCACCCACTATCACTACGTCGCGAAAGCGTGCCCCTCACGCACCCGCGCCTGACGCATGCCGGGCCGGCGGGGCAGCCCAGTCCGCCGTCGATCTCCCTGTGCGGCGCGATTCGCGGTGCCAGCGGCCCGCCGTCGCCCGGCCGTCCATCCGGCCGGAGCCGGGCTGACCCCGGCGCGACCCCACCTCTCTGATTCGACATGTGTCAACATAGACGCATGTCGAATACGAAGGTTCTGCCGCTGCTCGAACCTGATGCTGCTGAAGCGGTGCCACCATGCTGCCCGCCGCTGACGGAGCGTCCGCTGAGTGCCGAGGAGGCGGAGCGGACCGCGGCGATGTTCAAGGCGCTCGGCGACCCGGTGCGGCTGCGGCTGTTCTCGCTGGTCGCCTCGCACGAGGGCGGCGAGGCGTGCGTGTGCGACATCTCCGACGTCGGCGTCTCCCAGCCGACTGTCTCCCACCACCTGAAGAAGCTGAAGGAGGCCGGGCTGCTGGCCTCCGAGCGGCGCGGCACCTGGGTGTACTACCGGGTGGAGCCGTCGGTGGTGGCTGCCATGGCACAGATGCTGAAGATCGCCTGATAGCCGTCACCGGACGGCCACCAGAGGGCCATGGGCATGGACATCCCCTGGGCGCGCAACGAGTTGGCCCGGTTTCTCCATCTGACTGACTACGAACCCCCAGAACCGCCATGCACCGGAAGCGCCGCTCCGGCCCTCCCCGGTCCCCGAAGGCGGACCGACCCCGGCTGCGGCTCATGGAGGACGACGGGAGCGACACCTTCCGCAGTGTCCACCGCGGAGCCATGGCGTTTGCTGAAGAGTGTTACGCGGCGATCCGCAACCCCAACAGCCATGAGGTCGCCGTAGCCGAGCAGGTGCAGGCGTGGTTCGGCCACGGCCCGGGTACCGGCGGTGAGGATGTGGCCACGCGTGTCCCGCAGCTTGAGTGGGGCGAGGTGGGAGAGTGCCGGGCGGAAGCCTGTACACCAGATAATCATGTCGGCCTCGGCCCGTGTCCCGTCGGCCCATTCGACGCCTCCTGGGAGGAGGCGGGTGAACATGGGCGTGGCCTTGAGCAGGCCGCGGTCGCATGCCGCGCGTACGGGCGGGACGGCGACGATGTCGCCGGGCGAGGTGACGCCACCAGTGTCCGTACGGCCCTCGTCGAGGGTGCGGCGGCGGGCGGTGGCGGCGTCGAACAGAGCGCGGCCGTCGATGTCGTCGGCCAGGAAGCGGGGCGGCCGGCGGGTGACCCGGGTCAGCTCGGTGTCGTAGGCGAGGTCGGCGGCGATCTGCGCGGCGGAGTTGCCGCCCCGGCCACGATCACGCGGCGACCCGCGACCTCCTGCGGCGTGCGGTATTCGACGGTGTGCGGCTGCGCGCCGCCGAAGTCCCCTCGCCCGGGCACCGCCGGGAGGAAGGGCCGCCACCAGGTACCGGTCGCGCTGATCACCGTCCGTGCGCTCCAGGTCCCCAAGTCGGCCGCCACCCGCATGCAGCGACTCCCAGGTGCGCTGCCAGGCACCACCCGGCGTGGGCTGGGCATCGAGGATGACGAACTCGATGCCCATCGGTGCAGGTGGTATCCGGCGGTGAGTCCGGCCTGGCCACCGCCGATCACCACAGCCTGCGTCGTCTGTGTCATGCGGCGGGCTGCTCGGCCTCGGGTCGGCCGGGCATGAAGATGAGCGCCACCAACGCCAGTCCGACCACCGCGCCGAGGAGTTGCATGCCGATGAAGCCCGCGACCGAGCCCGGCGCGATGCCCGCGAAGGTGTCGGTGAAGGCGCGGCCGATGGTCACCGCCGGGTTGGCGAAGGACGTGGAGGAGGTGAACCAGTAGGCGGCGCCGATGTACGAGGCGACGGCCACCGGGGCGAAGCGCAGCCGGTCGGTACGGGCCAGGCCGAAGATCAGCAAGATCAGCCCGGCAGTGGCGACGACCTCACCGAGCAACAGGTGCCCTGCCGAGCGGTCGTGCGTGGACCACTTCACCAGCTGCTCGCCGAACATCGCGTCGGCCAGGACGGCGCCCGCGATCGCGCCGACGATCTGCGCGGGGACGTACACAACCGCTTCCCGAAGCGTGACTCCGGCGCCGCCCCGCCGTGCCGTCCACCACTCGGCCAGCGTGACGGCGGGGTTGAAGTGCGCGCCGGAGACCGGACCGAGCAGGGCGATCAGGACGCCGAGCCCGAAGACGGTGGCCAGCGAGTTGGCCAGCAGCTGGAGGCCGACGTCGTGGGTCAGCTCGGTGGCCTGGATGCCGGAGCCGACCACGACCGTTACCAGGGCCGCCGTGCCGACCAGTTCGGCGGCGGCCTTGGCGACCAGCGGGGTGCGGGACGGGGTGGCCCCCGGGGCGGGCTGCGGTTCGCCAACGGGTATGACGGTCCCCGCAGCGGGCTCGTGGGTGGCGGTCAACAGGACTCCTCGGTGCGGTCGCCTCGGGCGACGGGTACTCGGGCGACAGGGGGTCAGGGGCCGGTGATCAGGGGCAGGACCGTTTGACGTTGTTCTCGGCGGTGACACGCGCGGTCTCCGCGAGGTCGGTGAACTGGCCGGCGAGGGATGCGATGACGTCGGGCTTGAGCCGGTAGTAGGTGAACCGGCCGCACGGCTCGGTCTCCACGACCCCGGCTTCGCGCAGCACCTTCAGATGGTTGGAGAGGTTGGTCTGCTTGACGCCCGTCTCCTCGATCAGGTGCGTGCTGCAGAGCGTCTCCTGGGCGAGCAGGGTGACTATCTGGAGCCGGAGCGGGTCGGCCAGAACCCGGATCAGATCACTGTCGACTGATGCCATCATGGACTGATACTTTCACATCATTCGGAGCTGATATCAGTTTGTGCTGAACCCTGGGATCCGCAGCCCGTCGAAGGGGTTTCTCATGACTTCGTCCCCACCCCCCGTCCTGCCCGATGAACGCCTCGCGGCCGGAGCCGTCCGGCTCGCCGTCCGCTACCGGGGCCGCTTCTCGTCCGAGACCGTGCAGCGCCTCGTCGCCGACTCGTACGCCGAACTCGCCGAGCACGCCCACGTACGTACCCACCTGTTCGTCCCGGCGGAACGCTTCGCGGCCGAGCGGCTGGACGCGCTCGCCCACGTCGAGGCAGCATCCGGCGTCGGGCTGCCGCGGGTGCTGTTCCTCCCCAGCCACAACGCGGGACGCTCGCAGATGGGCGCCGCGCTCCTGGCCCCCCCGCGCACAAGATCATGTGGTCGTTTCTCGGGTGGCACGCACCCGGCCGCCACCGTGGAACCGGTGGTCGCGCAGCCCATCACCGAGGCCGGCGCGCACATCGCGAACGCCTTCCCCGAACCGCTGACCGACGAGGTCGTCCAGGCCGCCGACATCGTCATCACCAGGGGCTGCGGCGACGCCTGCCCGGTAGTGCCCGGCCGCCGCTACCTGGACTCGCCCGTCGCCGACCCCGAGGGCGCACCGATCGGCGTCGTCCGCGTCATCCGCGACGAGATCGACGCCCACATCACCGAACTGCTCGACTCCCTGCCGAGCCGCCGGCCCCTGTCCCGCACCACCGGGCGCACCACCCGATCCACACCATGAAGGAAGAACCGATGTCCTCCAGCCCGCTCGCCTCCGTGCTGTTCGTCTGCGTCCACAACGCCGGGCGCTCGCAGATGGCCGCAGGATTCCTCAACCACCTCGCGGGCGACCGGATCGAGGTACGCTCCGCCGGATCCATCCCCGGTGACCAGGTCAACCCGGCCGCGGTCGAGGCCATGCAGGAAGTCGGCGTCGACATCGCCGACGCCGAGCCGAAGATCCTCACCACCGAGGCCGTCCAGGCGTCGGACTACGTCATCACCATGGGCTGCGGCGACGCCTGCCCGGTCTTCCCCGGCAAGAAGTACCTCGACTGGGCGCTGGAGGACCCGGCGGGCAAGGGCGTCGAGTCCGTCCGCCCGATCCGCGACGAGATCAAGACCCGCGTCGAGGCCCTGATCGCCGAGATCGACGCCAAGCAGGAGGCGTGACCACGGTGACCGCGAGAGATGACGTACGCGAGGTCATCGGCTCCGGCCCCGCCGGATACACCGCCGCCCTCTACACCGCCCGCGCCGAACTCAAGCCCCTTGTCTTCGGCGGCGCCATCTTCGTCGGCGGCGCGCTGACCACGACGACCGAGGTCGAGAACTTCCCCGGCTTTCCCGAGGGCGTCGACGGCCCGGTGCTCATGGAGAACACGCGGGCTCAGGCCGAGCGGTCCGGCGCCGAGATGGTCGACGACTACATCGGCGAGGTCGACCTGACCGGCGGCATCAAGACCGTCACCGACACCGCGGGCAGGGTGCACCGGGCCAGGCTGTGATCGTCGCCACCGGGTCCGGCTACCGCAAGCTCGGCCTGCCCAAGGAGGACGAACTGTCCGGCCACGGGGTGTCCTGGTGCGCGACCTGCCGCGACCTGCGACGGGTTCCTCTTCCGCGACCGCGACATCGTCGTGCTCGGCGGCGGGGACACCGCCATGGAGGAGGCCACCTTCCTCACCCGCTTCACCCGCTCGGTGACCGTCGTGCACCGCCGCTCGACCCTGCGCGCATCCCAGGTCATGCAGAACCGCACCTTTGCCGATGACAAGGTCTCCTTCGCCTTCGACAGCGAGATCGCCGAGATCGCCGAGATCAAGGAAGCGGACGGCAAGCTCGCCGGGGTCGTGCTCCGAGACGTCGTCACCGGCCAGACCCGCGACCTCCACATGACGGGCCTGTTCATCGCGATCGGCCACGACCCGCGCACCGAACTGTTCAAAGGCCGACCGGAGTTGGAACGTTGTCCTGTTGTCTCGGGCGGCGCGCACTGTTACTGGAGGTCCATCGTGTCCGGCAAGCGCATCATCGCGGTCGGCGGCCGCGATGCCGGAATCAGCGCCGCGCTGCGGGCCCGCGAGCTCGATCCGGACAGCGAGTTCATGGTCGTCGTGGCCGACGTCTACCCGAACTTTTCCATCTGCTCCATCTGCGGCATCCCGTACTACGTCTCCGGTGAAGTAACCCGCTGGAGCAACCTCGCCCACCGCACGGCCGAGGACCACAAGGCCACGGGCATGCATGTGCGTACGAACGCGTTGGCCACCACGATCGACGTGCCGGCAAGACCCTCTCCGTCCGCGACGAGGACGGCCACGTCGAGGACCTCCGCTACGATGCGCTGATCGTCGACACCGGCGCGGGCAGCGTCCGGCCGCCGGTCCAGGGGCTGACCGGCCCGGACGCCTCGGACCGCAGGACGGTGTCCACCTGCTGCACAGCATGGGTGACACCTTCGAGGTGATGCGGAGCATCGAGGAGCGCCAGCCCGCCAAGGCGGTGGTGATCGGCGCGGGCTGCATCGGCCCGGAGACGGCCGAAGCACTCACCACCCGCGGCATCCAGGTCACACAGATCGAGGCCCTGCCCGAGGTGTTGCCGACCGTCGACCCCGAACCGGGTTCGCCGGTGTGCACCGAGCTCGTCGAGCACGGCCTGGAGGCCAAAGCGCGCAAGCCTGGGACCGGGAGCGTCACCTGCCAGCCACGGGCCGACCCGGTCGGATGACGATCGGTCAGCCCGTGGGCAGCCAGCAGTCCAGGTAGGCGCGCAGACCTTCCAGATGCGTGCCGCGCGCCACGTAGCCGACGTAGCCGTCAGGGCGCACCAGGGCCTGTGCGACGTCCGGCCAAGGGCTCTCCTCGTTGAGCCGGTGCACGCTGACCAAGTCGGCTCGCCCGCGCAGGACTGGGGCAAGCCGTTCGTCGGGCCAGAGGTCAGGCGCTCCGGACAGGAGCAGGTGATACCCCCGCCCTGCGGTCCTTGCCTGGAGTCCGCGCGGCGAGTCGGGCAGCCGGTCCCCGGCCCGGGGACCTCTCTTGGACGAGCGTGGTCCAGTGCTCGATGCAGGGCTGTGGCGGTAGTGGATGCCGAGTTCGGAGACTGTACGGAAGACACGACCACGCATTCCGGTAGCGCGTAGCGCCAACGGGAGCAGTCGCGGGGCGAGTTGTGTGCGGGCCAGCCGGATGGCCGGGTTGCGGCTGGTGGCGATGGTGAAGGCGCGGTCGGTGAAGCGCAGGACGCTGCGGCCGACCGGGGCGCGCTCGGCTTCGTAGGTCTCCAGCAGTTCCTCGGGCGCGGCGCCCTGGCAGACGAGGGCGAGCTTCCAGCCCAGGTTCAGCGCGTCCTGGATGCCGGTGTTCATGCCCTGCGCGCCGGCCGGGCTGTGGATGTGCGCCGCGTCCCCGGCCAGGAAGAAGGGTCCCGCACGATACCGGGTCGCACCGCGGTTGTGGAGCCGGAAGTCAGTCATCCAGGCGGGGTCCCGCAACACCAGCCGGTCCGTGGTGTATACGTCGACGATCTCCTGCAGCAGCCCGACCTTCACCTCGGTGTCCGGGGTGCCGGGTGGCCGCATCGCGAGCATCCGCCAGGTCGCGGGCGAGCCGAGCGGGAAGAAGAGCAGTATCCCGGTCCCGGTCATGTACGCGTGTACGGCTCCTGGCTCCAGCCCGTCGACCTCGAGATCGGCGAGCAGGAACACCTGTGGATATGCGGAGCCCTCGAAATCGATGCCCGCTTGGGTGCGCACGGTGCTGTGGGCGCCGTCGCAGCCCACGACGTACCGCGCGTCCACGGTCTCCTCTTCGCCACCCCTGTGCCGCAGCCGACAAGAGACGTACGAGCCCTTGGGCTCCAGTTGGACCAGCTCGGTGCCGCGCTCGATCACCACACCCTGCGCGGCGACGTGCCTCGACAGGACGTCCTCGGTCTCGGCCTGCGACAGGAACAGCAGGAAGGGGTACGCGGTGTCGGCCAGCCCGATGTCGAACAGCGGCATCTGCACCACGCGCCGCGGTAGGTGAATCCGCAACCGCATCGTGGGGTTGCCACGGTCGACGAGGTCGTCCGTCACCCCGAACCCAGCCAGCGCCTCCAGTGTGCGGGGCTGGATGGCCAGGGCCCTCGACTCGTGCGCCCGGTCCAGGGAGCGGTCGAGGATCCGGAACCGGGTCGCACAGGCACGCAATTGCGTGGCGAGCGCAAGCCCCGTTGGACCCGCACCCACCACCAACACGTCCAGCGGTGCCGTCATGAGGCCACGGTAGTACTGGGAGGTCATCACCGGCTGCCGGCGGCCCTTGGCCGGATCAGCCGGGCGGGGCCCACCGACGACCGCCCCTCCCATCTGGCCGACGAAACTGTGGGGCACTGTACGAGAGGGCCGAGTCGCTCCCCGGGGCCGTTTCCACTTGGGGCCGTTTCCTCTTGGGGCCGTTTCCCTTGGCATCTCCGGGCCGTCGCCGGACCCGCTCTCAGCGGTCACCTTCAGCCACAAACCCAGGCGGTTTGAGTGTCACCGTGTGACGTCCAGTTCGGTGTACATCCCGGCGGCGTAATGGCCGGGGAGGTTGCACACCAGTTCGTAGCGGCCGGGCTGGAGCGTCAGTGTGGTCCAGGCCATGGCGCCGGAGGTGATGCCTTTGCCGTCCCCGGCGGCGCAGGTGCGCGAGGCTTCGCCCAGGCTTCCGGTTTCGGCGATGCGCCCCTGGGCACCGATGGGCCGCTCTCCGACGGCTTGGCCGGCCGGCAGCGGGAGCACGACGACCTCATGCATGAGCGCTCCGGCGTTGAACACGCGCAGCGACACCGTACCGGCAGGGACCGTGCTCGGGGTGGTGCGCAGCCACATCATGCCCATACCGTGCCGGCCAGGGCCGGCGCTCGGGGTGTGACCGTGGGGACCGCCCATCATTGCGCCCATCATGTCGCCGACGGCCACGTCCACCACATGCCCTGACAGTGCGGGCGGGCTGCACCGTGCGCCCGATGTCGTCCAGCCCGCTGGTGCGGTGTGGCGGAAGGCGTCTGTGGCGGCGAGCGTTGCCGTCGTCACCATACCCAGGACCAGGGCTGCCAGCGCCGCGGCGATGGTCAGCCACACCCTGCGGAGGCGCTTGGCGGTCACCGGTGCTCCCGCAACAGCGCAAGGCGGCGTTTGTACTCGTCCTCGTCGATCTCCCCGCGGGCGAACCGCTCGGCGACCAGGTCCTCTGCTCGCCTGCCTCCCCAGCCGGGCTCCCCGGAGGAGGAGAGCGGGCCGCTCTGGTGGCCGTGATGGCTGCCCGTGAGGTAGCGGACGAGCGCGACGATACCGGCGATCACCAGTGCCCAGAACAGCACCATGAAGACAGCCATGAAGAACCAGCCTCCCCAGCCCCAGCCGCCGTCGTACCACATCATGCCGATCACCTTCTTCGACTGGTGGGCAAAGCCTCACCTCCAGAGTGCGTCACCGGAGGCCGCCACGCCTTGCCTGCTCACCACCCTCCCGCAGGGCAGAGGGCCGGAGAAAGGGCCGTTCGGGCCGCACCCGCCGCCGACCGGTCCACAATCTTTGACCGCGGTCGGGATACAGGTCGCACCGGCTCCGGCACCATGCGCTGACACGCGACGCACAGGACGCCACGTCCACCCCGATGCGGCCGGCCCGATCCCGCCACGCTTCCGTGCGGTCCCTGGAACGCTACGCACGGCCCGGCGGTGGCGCAGTCGCCCAGCCATGTCGCCGAGCGCGACCCGGCCGCCGGCCGCCATCGGTGATCCCCGGAACCTGTCGACGGATTGATTGCTCCCTGGTGTCCGAGCGCACGGGCCCTGATCACCCGAGCCCACGCCCCATCTACGGACGCATCCGCCCCCAAGGCCACGACGCACACCGATCAGGTCGCTCCGTCCGCGTCCGCGCCATCGCCCACCGAAGCCGCGCAGCGATCACGGAAGCCTCTCGCCGTCGCGCCACGCCCTTCGGTCAGCACCCCGCGCGCCCCGGCCTCATCCACGCCCTACATGGGGCAAGCCCAAACCAACCAGGTGATTGCTCATGCAATGCAGGGCGCGGTGTTGGCCATCTCACCTTTTCTACCCGGGAGTTCACCCTGGACAGAGGGCTTCGGCCGGTAGCGTTTTGGCGTCGGCGACAGCAAAGTATGGGGAGTCCAGTGGTGATGCGGCGAGCGGCAGCGGCCATCGTGCTGCTGGCTGCGGCCGTGCTACTGCACTTCGCCACGCCGCACCACTCCCCCACCTCTCCCAGCGCGGTGTCCGTGATGGCACCAGCAGTCGAGTCGGAGGGCAGGAAGCTGCACGGACCGGCGTCCGCGCTGTCTCGCGCGGGTGCAGGCACGGAGCACCACGAGTCGGCGGCCGACGCCCTCGCCCGACCGCCCCGCGCGGCCCAGCCCCTCGCCGAGCCGCCGGTCCTCGACGACGCGACGGGCGACGGACCGGTCGACGCCTCCGCCGCTCCAGGCAGCGCACAGCCGCGTACGGCGAGAGACTCCTGGAACCCGAGCGCCGGCATCGCGCCCACACCCAGCACCCTGCAGACATTCCGCTGCTGATCGGCCGCGTGCTGCACGCCCTCTGACACGCCGGCAGACACGGCTCCACTCTGAACCCGGCGGCCGCTCGACGCGGCCCGGCGCGTCATGCCCGGCTGGCCAGCACGCACCCTTCGCGCCCTTTCCGGTTCTACGAAGAGCACGAGGTCGACCATGCAATCGCTCATCGAGCACGCCCGTACGTTCCCCAAGACGATCGCCGACCAGCAGGAGGAGTTCGAGCGGCTGGCCCGGGGGCAGAAGCCCCAGGCCCTGTTCATCTCCTGCTCCGACTCCCGGGTGATCCCCTCGCTGTTCACCGGCGCCCGCCCCGGGGACATCTTCGAACTGCGCACCGCGGGCAACATCGTCCCCCGCTACCGGCCGCACGCGGCCTGCGGCGTCGCCGGATCCCTCGAATTCGCCCTCCAGTCCCTGCAGGTGCCCGACATCATCGTCTGCGGACACTCCCACTGCGGAGCCGTCCAGGGACTGATGCGCGAGCAGACCGTCCAGCTGATGCCGCTGCTGCGCCGCTGGCTGTCCTCAGCCGAGCACCGCCCTGCCGCGAACCAGCCGTGGCAGACCCAGGGCCTCGGCGAGGACCCCACCGCCGTCACCCAGCAGCACGTCCTGACCCAGCTGGAACACCTGCGCAGCTACCCGGGCGTGGCCCGTCGCATCGCCTCCGGGCGGCTGCGGCTGCATGCCTGGTTCTACACCGTCGAGACCGGCGAGGTCCTGGCCTGTGCGCCGGGCAGCCGGGCCTTCAAGCCCCTGTGACCGCAGCGGACAACCCCACACCCGTACGCTCCGGTCGCGATCCGCGCGACGTTCCTTCCCCCACCCGAGAGAACGCCATGACTTCGCAGATCTCCTCCCTCAGGCGCGCCCTGCGCACTGATTTCACCTCTTCCGTCGTCGTCTTCCTCGTCGCCCTGCCCCTGTGTGTGGGCGTCGCCGTCGCCTCCGGCGTGCCGGCCGAACTCGGCCTGATCACCGGCATCGTCGGCGGCCTGGTCACCGGGTTCCTGCCCGGGAGCAGCCTCCAGGTCAGCGGCCCCGCCGCGGGTCTGACCGTGCTCGTCCTCACAGCCGTGCAGGAGTACGGCCTGCCCGCTCTCGGCGTCATCGTCCTCGCCACAGGCCTCATCCAACTCGCCCTGGGTGCCATGAGGTTGGGCCGCCTCTTCCGGGCGACCTCCCTGTCCGTGGTGCACGGCATGCTCGCCGGAATCGGCCTGGTGCTGATCGCCGGGCAGCTGTACACGCTCGCCGACCGCAAGGCACCGGGCAGCGGCACGTCCAACGTGGCGGGGCTGCCTGGTCTGGCGGCCGACGTACTCGGCTCCGGCCCGGCGCTCACCGCGGTCGGCATCGGCGCCGGAACCATCGTGATCATGGCGCTGTGGAAGCGGCTGCCGGGCAAGGCGCAACTGCTGCCCGGCCCGCTCGTCGCTGTGGGCGCGGCCACCCTGGCCACGGTGGCCTTCGACCTGCCGGTCGTCCGCGTCGAGGTCAGCGGCCTGGTGCAGGCCATACAGCCGCCCGCTCTTGGTGACTTCGGGAAGCTGACCGATGTCGGGCTGGTGACCACCGTCGTCGCGTTCACGCTGATCGCGTCTGCCGAGTCCTTGTTCAGCGCGGCTGCGGTCGACCGGCTGCACGACGGCCCGAAGACCGACTACGACAAGGAGTTGATGGCCCAGGGCGCGGGCAACACCGTGTGCGGGCTGCTCGGCGCGCTGCCGATGACCGCGGTGATCGTCCGCAGCGCCGCCAATGTCCAGGCGGGTGCCCGCACCAAGGTCTCCCGCGTACTGCACGGCGTGTGGCTGCTGCTGTTCGCGGCGCTGCTTCCCGGCGCCCTCGGTGTGATCCCGACCGCCGCGCTGGCCGGTGTCCTCATCCATGCGGGCTTCAAGCTGCTTCCCGTCAGGGAACTGGGGCCGCTGTGGCGCGAACACCGCGGAGAGGCCGTGGTGCTGGTGATCACCGCTGGCGCGATCCTCGTCACCAACATGTTCGAGGGCGTCCTCATCGGCCTGCTCCTCGCCGTCGTGAAGACGGCCTGGGAGACCTCGCACGTCCACATCGACGTCGACGACAACGGAACCGGCGCGGTACGCGTGCGGATCCGCGGGCATGCGACCTTCCTGCGCCTGCCGCACATCCTCGACACCCTGGAACAACTGCCCGCCCAACGGCCCATCGAGCTCAACCTCGCCGGCCTGCGGCATCTCGACCACGCCTGCATGAGCGCCCTGCAGAACTGGGCGGACCAGCACAACGCTCACACCGTCCAGCCCGAGCGCACCCGCGCCTCGGCATGAGTGTGAGTCCGTGGGGCGGCGTCCCTGCCGCCCCGCGGACTCACAGTGACATACGGAGTGAACGACCACCAGTGTTCACCCGTACCCCTTGTCGTACGCCTGGCCGCTCATGCGGGCAGAACAGCGCGGATACGCGGAGACGGAGAGGCACGTGCTTCAGCAGCCACCACGAGGGCGCACCGGACGCACTTTGATCACTGGCCGCCTGGTGCGCGGCGCCGCACTGGCCGGCAGCCTGGCCCTCCTCCCACTGGCCACGGCGTGCAGCGGAGGCGAGGACGACGACGCCGCGGAGCGCAAGCAGGCGAGGCCCTCCGTGACTGCCGCCCCCGCAGCCGGTGTTGTGGCACCCGCGAAGGTCGAGGTGATCGCCGACCTGACCGGCTGCAAGCCCAAGATCCGCATCGAGGCGGAGGAACTGCGTCAGGGCCTGTGCCACACGAAGAAGGTCGACTACCTCATCACCACCTTCCCCCAGGAGGAGTACAAGCAGACCTGGCTCGACAGCGCCGCCATGTACGGGGGCAAGTACCTCGTGGGCTCACGGTGGATCGTCAGCGTCGCGCAGCCGGAGATGCTGGAAGGGTTCCGCGACAAGCTGGGCGGGACCATCCAGCAACTGCACGGCATGGGCCCCACCCCTGCCCCGAGCGCGTCATAGCGGCGGCCCGGCCGCCACCCCCCGCCTACCCCCACCGATCCGGAGTCTCGCTTCATGCCCACGGCACCGCGCCGCGCCAGGACACCACTGACCGTCCTGCTCCTGGTCGGCACGGTGCTCACGTTCCTCCTCGGCGGTTCGGGACCCGCCTCCGCCCACGCCAGCGTCACCCGGTCCGAACCGGCCGACACCTCCGTCCTCAAGACAGCTCCGAGCCAAGTCACACTCGCCTTCACCGAATCCGTCAGCCTCTCCGACGGTTCGCGGTCGACGCGCTCGTTCTTCGGGGACAGCACGCGCAGAGAGCCACCGTCCGGGCCGGCGCCGGGGCGGTTCGTATGAGCTGATGACGTACAGGGCTTCGTCGTCGATGGCCTTCGCGTTCTTGTCCCGGTCCAGAGAGATCCGTACCGGGTGCCCGCCGGCCGCGAAATCCGCTTCCGCTGTGTCCGCGTCTTCGCTTCGGGCCTTCTTGAGTCTCCTCAACAGCTCGCCGATGGTAGGCACTTCGGCAGGCAGCTCCTGCGCCTGACGCCGGCTGTCCACGTCGGCCCCGACCGCCTCCGTCACTCCGCCGGCCCGGACCTTCACCCTGAAGGTCCCCGCCAGGACCTGGGTGGTCGACGTCAGCGTGTAGGCGTACGAGGCGGGCTCCTCCCAGGTGGTCGTCGGCTCGTTCGCCTCGGCGGATCCTGAGGACGTCGAGGAGCCGCAGGCGGTGGCGGCGCACAGCGGTACCCCGGCCAGCGCGGCGGCGGACACTTGACGAGGACGGGAACGTCCGGTGGTCATGGTGACTCCTCGGTGTCGGTCACCACTGTGACGCCGGCCGGCACAAGAGCGTTCACGGCAGCGTGCGGGGCGTTGTCCTGGGGCGTTTCCGCCCCAGGACAACGGCAGTGAACGTCAGCTCTCGGACGAGGAAGCCCGCCGCTTGACCAGCCACCACGCGCCGCCGCCGAGGACGAGCAGGACGACGACGACCACACCGGTCACGGCGCCGGAGGACATGCCGTCCTCTTTGTCGGCGGCCGTGTCACCGGCGGCCTCTGATGCATCCGTCTCGGTCGCGGCGGCTGAGGGCGTAGAGGTGGCTGCGCCGGGCGTCGCGCTATCGGTCGGGCTCGGGCTGACCGCGTCGGCACCCGGGGCCGCCGCTTCCAGCTTCAGGACCGGCGCAGGCTGCTCGGGTTCCTTGCCGCCGGTGGGCATTTCGATCCAGCGGGAGATCTTGCCGTCGCTGTACGTCTCGACTGTCTTGAACGCGATCTCCTTCGCTTCCGGCAACTGCCGGATCTTGATCTTGTGCTCGGCGTCGACCCCGGCCTTCAGCGCGGGGCCGCCGACGGTGTATCCGTCGGCGGTGGCCTTGAGCTTCCACCCCTTGGGGGCCTCGCCGAGCGTCACGTCACCAGGGGCGATGCCTTCGGGAAGCACGATGCGCAGCCGGCTGAATCCGGCGGCGTTGGACTCGGCCTCGGAGACGAAGCTGAGCGTGACGTTCTCGGCCCGGGCCTGAGGCTTGTCCGCCTCGACCTCCGCGTGGGCGAAGGCCGTTGCGGTCATGGCGAGGGTGGCCGTGAGAGCGGCGGCGCCGACGAGCGCGATACGGCGCGGTGCACGGGCATGGTGACGCAGGGACATGGACGAACTCCTTGCTGGGGAAGCCGGTCACGCCGAAGTGGCCGAGACCCGGATGAAAGGACGAGCGGGATCACTGATCGCGCGGCGGTCCCCTGCGCACCACCGCGTACATCAGGACCTGAGTCCCTTCCGATGCTGGGAGTTCGAAGAAGCCGACTGGGCGACCCGTTGCCGGTTGGCGAAGGAGCAGGCCGTCCACGACAGTTGTGACAGGCGGCAGCACCCAGTGCACGAGCGCCTGAGTCGCCCGGTGCACCATACGGAGAGTGGTCAGCGCCGCCGTAACGGCCACATCGGCCCGGTGAAGCAGCCAGGCGACCGCCAGCGCGGCGACGACATGGACGATCGTCATGGCCGAGCCGGCGTCGTGCCAGGCGTGCCCGTCCCCGACGGGCACGGAGTGGTGCCGGCCGCTCGCGGCATGGGCCGCGTGGCCGCTCGCTGCGTGATGGGCACTCCCAGCCGCGGTGAACGCGACGTGCAGCACGCCTTGCGCCGCGAGGGTGCACACCACGGTCGCGGGCAGCGTGGAACGGCGTCGGGCGAGCGGCCAGACCGCGGCGAACTGCGCGGCGGTGAAGGCAGTCACGAGCGGCCACGGCACCGGGCCCTCGACGACCGCGTGATGGCCGAAGGCCGCGAGCACGCTGCCGACGAGCGCGAACACGCCCGCCCGGACGCATGCTCCCGCCCGGCCCGGCCGCTGGTCCGCGATCCGGCCGGCGAGCGCGGTCACGCGATCATCTGGCACGGTCGCCCATCATTCCCTGTCGGACTCCGTCGGTCAGGCCGAAGCGTGGATCGCTTCGGCGAGCCGGTCGGGCGTGCGGGTTGAAAGGTAGACGTGGGGCATGGGGTCGTCGGGGTCGATGACCTCGACGCGTACCGCCGTGGTGATGTAGCTGCGGGTCAGCATGAAGGCCCGCATGTCCGCCTTGTACGTGCGCCAGGCCCGCGCCTCATCTCCATCGAGCACCTGCGTTTCACCCAGCGCGTTCAGCGGGATCCGGGTCACCGGCGACGAGCAGCTCGCCGGTGACCCGGGGTCCGCAGCGATCCCTGTGAACTGACGAAGAGGCCGGCCAGACAGGTACCCGCGACGAGGGCGACGACCGCCGCACCCGGCACGGCGACGGCCGCCATCGCGGCCACGATGATCCACCGGGGCGTGTGCCCCTGCGACACTGCATGACCGGCCAGCGGCAGCAGCACGCACAACACCGCGAGAACCCCGGCCCGCAGCCCGCGCAGCACGCCGGATGCCGGCGAGCCGAGCCCTCGTGGACAGTGCGTTCGCATCAGGTCACGGGGCCTTCGGGAATCCGTCGCGAGATCGGACGGGTGACAGGAACGCGCTACGGGGTAGCGGGGCACGTACGTCCTGGCAGCGTACCCACCGCCTCGCCCACAGGTTTACAACAGGGTAGAGCGCGTGACGCCGCTCTCTCTGGCGCACCCGCTGTCCGAAAAGTTTCCGCAGGTCAGTGGCGTGCTAACGGACATGACAACGGTCACCGATGCAGCCTTTGCAGATGTGCTCGCCCATGCGTTTCACTGCGGACGAGGCATCCGTCGCGAGGGGGAAGGCGCACAGCATGAGCGATCACGGCCATGAGCACGGTTCAGGGCACGATCACGGCTCGGGAGGGCACGCCGGGCACTCCCACGGCGTGTCGGCGGACGCCGACCGGCGCTGGCTGGGGATCGCACTCGGACTGATCACCGCGTTCATGGCGGTCGAGGTCGTCGTCGGTATCATCGCCGGCTCCCTGGCCCTGATCTCGGACGCGGCACACATGCTCACCGACGCCGCCTCGATCGTGCTCGCGCTCATCGCGATGCGCCTTGCCGCACGCCCGGCCCGCGGCGGCTTCACCTACGGCCTCAAGCGAGCCGAGATCCTCTCCGCCCAGGCCAACGGCCTCACCCTGCTGCTTCTGGGCGCGTGGCTCGCGTACGAGGGGATCGGCAGGCTGTTCAATCCGCCCGAGGTCGAGGGCGGCCTGATGCTGGCCACCGCGCTCGTCGGCATCGTCGTGAACGTGGTCGCCGCCTGGTGCATCTCCAAGGCCAACCGCACCTCGCTCAACGTGGAGGGCGCCTACCAGCACATTCTCAACGACCTGTTCGCCTTCATCGGCACCGCGATCGCCGCCCTGATCATCGTCACGACGGGCTTCGCCCGCGCAGACGCCATCGCCACGCTCGTGGTGGTGGCCCTGATGTTCAAGGCCGGATACGGGCTGCTGCGTGAGTCGGGCCGGATCTTCCTGGAGGCGGCGCCCGCGGACGTCGACCCGGACGCGCTGGGCGACAAGCTCGTCGCCCAGCCGGCCGTCGTCGAGGTGCACGACCTGCACGTCTGGCAGATCACCTCCGGGCAGTCCGCCCTGTCCGCCCACGTGCTCGTCGAGCCCAGCGGCGACTGTCACGCCGTCCGCCGCGACCTGGAAGAACTTCTGCGCCACGACTACGGCATCACCCACACCACGCTCCAGGTCGACCACACCTCGCAGCAGGTCCTTCAGGTGGCCCTCCCCGGCGACCGCGACCTCCTTGGCGACGCCTCGCACTGCGAGGACGCGCACGGCCCGGTACACCGGGACGAGCCGCACGAGCACTGAGGTCCAGTGGGTCTCCCGGGCTCCGCGAGGGGATGCGGTCACCGCACCACCAGGACGAACGATCCACGATTACCTGAATTCAGGAATCTGTGTATCGTTGCGCGTGTGCTGACCACCGCTTCCGACATCGACGCCCTGTCCCGCTTCGGCCGTGCGCTCGCCGACCCGATCCGGTGCCGCATCCTTCTCGCGCTGCGGGAGGCACCCGCGCACCCGGCGGCACTCGCCGACCAGCTGGAGATCTCCCGCACCCGCCTGTCGAACCACCTCGCCTGCCTGCGCGACTGCGGCATCGTCGTCGCCGTCCCGGAAGGGCGGCGCGTGCGATACGAGTTGGCCGACACCCGCCTCGGCCACGCCCTGGACGACCTGCGCGGTGTCGTCCTCGCCGTCGAGGCCGACCGCACCTGCGTCGACGCCGACGAGAAGGGCTGCTGCTGATGGCGACATCGGTCTCCCTCGGCCCGGCACCGGACCGCCGCGCCCAACTGACCCGGCGCATCCGCCTACTGGTCGCCGCCACCATCACCTACAACGTCATCGAGGCGATCGTCGCGATCACGGCGGGCACCCTCGCCTCCTCCACCGCACTGGTCGGCTTCGGCCTGGACTCGGTCATCGAGGTCTCCTCCGCCGCCGCCGTCGCCTGGCAGTTCTCCGCCGCCGAGCACGACGTACGCGAGGCCCGGGAGAAGAACGCGCTACGCATCATCGCGTTCTCCTTCTTCGCGCTCGCCGCGTACGTCGCGGTCGACTCCGTCCGCGCCCTGACGGGAACCGGCGAGGCACAGCACTCCACGCCAGGGATCGTGCTGGCAGCCCTCTCCCTCGCGATCATGCCGTTCCTGTCCGCCGCCCAGCGCCGCGCCGGACGCGAACTCGGCTCCGCCTCCGCCGTCGCCGACTCCAAGCAGACCCTGCTCTGCACCTACCTCTCGGCCGTCCTCCTGGTCGGCCTCCTCGCCAACTCCCTCCTCGGCTGGACCTGGGCCGACCCCATCGCCGCGCTCGTGATCGCCGTCGTCGCCGTCAAGGAAGGTCGCGAGGCCTGGCACGGCGACGACTGCTGCGCTCCCACCGGCCTTACGACGCTCAAGGAGACCAACGGCACGACAGATCCCTGCGGTTGCGCCCCCGGGTGCTCGTGCTGCAACTGAGCTGACCACGACCTGCGGCCGCGCCCGACTCCCCTCCCCTTTGCGCCATCGCGGATGGCAAGGGCGGCGAGGCCGGCAGTGACCGCGCGTTGGAACACCGGGCAGCTGCCGGCGGCCCTTGGCCGGATCAGCCGGACGAGGTCCGCAGACGACCGCCCCGCCGATGTGAACAACCAAACGTGGGGCACTGTGCGAGAGGACCGAGCGACCCCTCAGGGCCGTTTCCTCTTGGGGCCGTTTCCTTGGCGCCCACCGGCCTTCGCCGGACCCGCTCTCAGCTGCCCACCTACAGCCAGAGACCCAGGCGTTGGCGACAGCGGACTCCTCGACCCGGAGCAGACACGACATCTGAGCGCAGCTCCTCGTGGGGCACTGTGCGAGAGGACCGAGCAACCCCTCAGGGCCGTTTCCTTGGCGCCCACCGGCCTTCGCCGGACCCGCTCTCAGCTGCCCACCTACAGCCAGAAACCCAGGCGTTGGCGACAGCGGACTCCTCGACCCGGAGCAGACACGACATCTGAGCGCAGCTCCTCGCAGACCCTTTCCGGGGACCAATGTCCCCAGAATCACGGCTTCGTCGCCGCGCGCCCACCTGCCACAGCTCGCACCAACTACATGTCTGGCGCATCCGTGCAGGTCAGACAAGCATCAGTGCCGCGACCTGCCGGACGCCGGTCGACCACCACGAGACGCGCCTCTCCCTCTGGATCACTCCTGCCCAGGGGACGCCACCCAGGACTCCCGGATGCCCGCTCCAAAGCATGACCGCAGGTCAACGCCCCCGACCCCGCGACAGCGGTGGGACTTCCGGAGCGGGTGGTGGGGCGCCCCCGTAGCCGTGGACCTCGCCGAAGCGAGTGCCCTCCATCCAGTCCTTCCGGCCCTGTTCGATGCCCTGCCGGGAGCGCCCGATGAAGTTCCACCGCACGACGACCCCCTCCACCGAATGCACCCCCCAGGGCTGCAGCCACCCTGCCCTCCGACCCCCTTCACGACATCTGGCAGCCAGCCAGAATTTCGGGGATGCTCGGTTCAGCGGGCCGCAGCAGACTGCTCCACCACCAGGCCTGCATGGAATGGGGAACACGCCGAGCCTGGGATCGAGACACGAAGTGCTTACTACACTCGCGCCGGAGCCCTCCGCGTCTCCGACGAACACTCCGTCGGACAGTGTCTCCACAGTCCGCCCCGAGGGCGGGGTTCGCCCGGCAGCCGGACAGCCGCAGACGTTTCCGTTCGCATCCGCACAGGCGATCACCGCATCCCCGGCGCCGACACTTCCCGGAGCGGTTCTCGGGTCGGTCCGTATGCATGCCGGCCACGTCGGACACCCTGTCACCAGAGCCAGGAACAGGTCAGTATCAGTACCGCCGCAACCCGCTTCCGACCGACACGAACCGCCGAGATCATTAGCTAACCCAACGCGGTCTGACCTGCAAAAATAGGGGTCAGAGGCTCATCCGTCCGTTAGTCTCACCAGGAGGTACCCGTGAAGATGCTCATCAACGTGGCGGAGACGGTGGTCGCGGACGCGCTGCGGGGTATGGCCGCCGCGCATCCCGAGCTGACGGTGGATGTGGACAACCGGGTGATCGTACGGCGGGACGCGCCGGTGCCCGGCAGGGTGGGACTCGTCTCCGGCGGCGGGTCGGGGCACGAACCGCTGCACGGCGGTTTCGTGGGCCCCGGGATGCTGTCGGCGGCCTGTCCGGGCGAGGTCTTCACGTCACCGGTGCCGGACCAGATGCTGCGCGCGGCGGCGGCCGTGAACAGCGGCGCGGGCGTGCTGTTCATCGTGAAGAACTACACGGGGGACGTGCTCAACTTCGACATGGCGGCCGAGCTCGCCGAGGACGAGGGCATCCAGGTGGCGAAGGTCCTCGTCAATGACGACGTCGCCGTCACCGACAGTCTGTACACCGCCGGGCGGCGCGGCACCGGCGCGACCCTGTTCGTGGAGAAGATCGCGGGCGCCGCGGCCGAGGAGGGCGCCCCGCTGGAGCGGGTGCAGGCGCTGGCCCGGCAGGTCAACGAGAACTCCCGCAGCTTCGGTGTCGCACTGAGCGCCTGCACCACGCCGGCCAAGGGCAGCCCCACCTTCGACCTCCCGCCCGGGGAGCTGGAGCTCGGCGTCGGTATCCACGGCGAGCCGGGCCGGGAGCGGCGCGCGATGATGACCTCGCACGAGATCGCCGACTTCTCGGTGCACGCGATCCTGGAGGACCTGAACCCGCGCAATCCCGTCCTGTTGCTGGTCAACGGCATGGGCGCGACGCCCCTCCTGGAGCTGTACGGGTTCCACGCGGAGGTGCAGCGGGTGCTCGCCGAGCGCGGGGTACCCGTGGCACGCACTCTGGTCGGGAACTACGTCACCTCGCTGGACATGGCGGGCGCCTCGGTGACGCTGTGCCAGGTGGACGAGGAGCTGCTGCGGCTGTGGGACGCGCCGGTGAAGACGCCCGCGTTGCGCTGGGGCGTGTGACCCCCGGCGGCATCGGCACGATGTCGCCGCCCCGCCCGGTCAACGTTCGTACCACGCAAGGAGATTCTGTGCTCGACCCACGCAAGGAGATTCTGTGCTCGACGCCGAGTTCTTCCGCCGTTGGATGACGGCGACCGCCGCGACCGTGGACCGCGAGGCGGAGTGGCTCACCGCTCTGGACTCGCCGATCGGCGACGCCGACCACGGCAGCAATCTGCAGCGCGGGTTCACCGCCGTGGTGGTCTCACTGGAGAAGGAGGCGCCGGACACCCCTGGTGCCGTTCTCACCCTCGCCGGACGCCGGCTGATCTCCACGGTCGGCGGCGCGTCGGGGCCCTTGTACGGCACTCTGCTCCGCCGTACGGGCAAGGCTCTGGGGGACGCCGCGGAGGTCACCGAGGAACAGTTCGCGGACGCGCTGCGCGCGGGTGTGGACGCGGTGATGGCGCTGGGCGGAGCCGCGCCCGGCGACAAGACCATGATCGACGCGCTGGTGCCCGCGGTGGACGCGCTCGCCGAGTCCTTCGCCGCGGCGAAGACGGCCGCCGAGGAGGGCGCCGTCGCGACGACACCGCTCCAGGCCCGCAAGGGCCGGGCCAGCTATCTGGGCGAGCGCAGCATCGGGCACCAGGATCCGGGTGCCACGTCCTCGTTCCTGTTGATCGGCGCGCTCGTGGAGGCCTCCGATGAATGAATCCCCGGGCAGCACGGACAACCTCGTCGGCATCGTGCTGGTCTCCCACAGCGCCGCCGTCGCCGTCTCGGTAGCCGAGCTGGCGACGCGACTCGCGGGTGGCGACACGACCGCTCCCGTCGCCGCGGCCGGCGGCACGGTGGACGGCGGTCTCGGCACCAGCGCCGAGCTGATCTCCGCGGCGGCCGCCTCGGTGGACCGCGGCGCGGGGGTCGCCGTGCTCACCGACCTGGGCAGCGCGGTCCTCACCGTGAAAGCCCTGCTGGCGGAGGGGGACGAGCTCCCCGACAACAGCCGTCTGGTGGACGCGCCCTTCGTCGAGGGCGCGGTGGCCGCGGTCGTCACCGCCTCGACGGGAGCCGACCTCGCGGCGGTCGAGGCGGCGGCCACGGAGGCGTACACCTACCGGAAGGCGTGAGAGAGCAGGCGCCAGAAGGTGTGAGTGCGGGGTTCCGGAAGGTGCGGGTGCAAGGGCCGGAAGGTCTCAGTGCAGGGACACGAATGTCTGAGTGCAGGCGCACGAAGGCCTCGTCGGCCGGGCGCCGACCGCGGTCGAGCGGCGCCCTAACCAGCCCTCAGGCGAGCCCTTCCGCGACGATGGCGAGGGCCGAGCGCACGGTCGACACCAGTTCGGCCTCCGCCACCGCGGGGTCGGGCTGCTCCTCGTCCGTGCGCCACGCGTAGTGCTCGACCGCCGTGCGCAGGGCGCTGTTGAGCATGGCGGCCTGGATCTCCGAGCGCAGGTCGACGGCGGGCAGGCCGGCCCGGTCGGCAAGGGCACGGGCGAAGGCAGGCTCGGCCTCGTCGTGCGCCTGGAGCCAGACGGCACGCAGGCCCGGCTCGGTCCGGGTCAGTCTCATCAGCGCCCGGATCTTGGGAAGATGTGGTCGGGGCATCGCGGGGTCGCCGGTCGTGGCCGCCCGTTCCAGGGCATCCTCGAGCGGCCGACCGGAGCGCCATTCCCGCAGCGAGGCGGCTATCGCGTCGATCCCGGCGGCGAACAGCGGGCTCACGCAGCTTTCCTTGCTCGGAAAGTAACGCCACACAGTCCGCGCGGAGACCCCGACGGCCCGCCCGATCTGCTCCCCGGTGGTCGCGGCCACCCCTTGGGTGACGAACAGTTCCACCGCGGCGCGGGCGATCTCCAGCCGGATCTCGGCCCTGCGTTGCTCGGTCAGCGGCGGCCGGCCCGTACGGCCGCCGCCCCGGCCGGGTGGTTCGGTGTTCGCGCCGTCCGGCACTGACGACTCCTCGACTCGACTACGGGCGGCTGCCGCCCGGGGCTGCCGCGATTCTAACGATCTCGAAAACGGTCCCAGACTTTATGTCATTGAGAGACATTAAGTCATACTGTGTGCGCGACGACCTCGTCGCCCTTCGCACGCACTTCTGGGAGCACGTCATGAGCACCACTGGACTGGCCGGCCGCAGCGTCATCGTCACCGGAGCGGGCTCCGGAATCGGACGGGCCACCGCCCTGGCCTTCGCCGCGGAGGGTGCCCGGGTCCTCGTGGCCGACCTCAACGCCGAGGGCGCCGAGAAGGTCGTCAAGGAGATAGCGGCGGCCGGCGGCACCGCCGTGGCCGTGACGGGCGACCTGAGCGAGCAGGCCGTGGTCGACCGGGTGAGCGCGACCGCCGTGGAGCAGTTCGGCGGGGTGGACGTGCTGGTCAACAACGCCGGGATCATGGACCGCATGTCGGCGGTCGGTGAGGTCGGCGACGCGGAGTGGGAGCGGGTCATCCGGGTCAACCTCACCGCTCCCTTCCTGCTCACCCGGGCGGTGCTGCCGCACATGCTGGAGGCCGGCAAGGGCGCCATCGTGAACACCGCTTCCGAGGCGAGCCTGCGCGGCAGCGCCGCGGGCGCCGCGTACACCGCCTCGAAGCACGGCATCGCGGGTCTCACCAAGTCCCTCGCCGTGACATACCGCGACAAGGGCATCCGGGCCAACGCCATCGCCCCCGGCGGCACGAAGACCGCCATCACCGTGGACGCCGACCGCGACGCCCTCGGCCCGCAGGTCCTCGCCTCGTACATGGGCAACGTGGGCACGGCGGCCGAGGCCGAGGAGCAGGCCGCCGCCATCCTGTTCCTCGCCTCGGACGCGGCGAGCAACATCAACGGCGCGATCCTGCCCGTCGACAACGGCTGGGCGGCGGTCTGACGGCCGTGAGTCCTGAGCGAACCGCCACCATGGCCGCTCAGTCGCTGCGCACGAACTCCTGGGCCAGCCGTTCACCCGCTGTCACGGCTGCCTCGTGATCCTCGATGGGCGACACCCGGGAGTTCTTGAAGGCGATGTAGGTGACGCCGGAGCTCGCCCCGCCGCCGTGCGGGTCGGGGCGAATGCCTAGCGCCTTGGCAGTGGCGTACGAGGCCTCGCCGATGATTTCGTGCGGTCCGGTGTCGCCGACCACGGCGTACTGGACCCGGTCCTGGTAGATCACCGCTACCACCGAGCCGCCGCTGATGCCGTGGGCGCGGTGGTCCCAGATGCCACTGGGTGTGGGCACGACGACGTACGGGAGGGTCTCGGCGCTCAGGTACCGCCCGTCGGACTGCTGATACGCGGTGGTCCCGGAGAAGTGAGGGTCGGTCCGCCCGTTGCACAGGAGACCGGGGCGACCGTCGCAGTCGATGTCCATGTCGGCCTTCCAGAACACCGCACCCCGCGCGCCGCAGACGGGAATCTCGGCGCGGGCGCCGCCGTCGGAGCGATAGCGCCCCTTCGAGACGGGCACGCAGTCACGGACCTTGGCGAGCAGATCGGCGGCGCGCACCTTCCCCTCCCGCACCGCCACGGGCGGGCTCGGACGGGCGGCGGGAAACGGAGCGGGAGCGAGCAGGGCCACGCCGGCCGCGGCCAGCGTCAGCGACTGAACACGCACGATAAGAAACCCTCTCCTGGGGGACATTGACGGTCATTCAGCAAAATTGGCGCGTTTCTGGCGGTGCGTCCACCGGAAAGGGGCCGGACGGTGCACAGCGGGCCCGGCGGGGCGCGGCCGACTCGGCCGGGGCACGGCGGACTCGGCGGGGCATTGCGGACTCGGCGGGGCATTGCGGCCGAGGGCCCGAGCCGTGGTCGACCCGGACCTCTCGACCGCCCTCGCCGGCGCGGCATCAGCGACGACAGCGGTCCGCGCCGTGGGTACGAACTCCCCTGTCGAGAGGGTGAGTTCACACCGCGTCAGGCATCAGCATACGTAGCCCGGAGACGGTCCGACGAACGGCCACCGCCCCCTTGATGTGGCCGCGTCATCCGTGTCTTATAGGTACAGACCAATCCCGTCGAGGGAAGGCAGGCCTGTGCGACGCGTTTCCCTTGGGTTGATCTGCGGCTCACTACTCGCCCTCACTTCGTGCGGAGGTGGTGCGGGAGCCGACGCCGGGGGCGAGCGACTGCCCCCTGCCCCGATGGGGGTCACCGCGACGGCGGGCAGCGCGACCAGCGTGCACGTGATGTGGAACCGCGTCTCGGGGGACACGAAGGTCACCGGTTACGAGGTGTACCGCGGCACCACACGGGTCGAGCGGGTGCCCGGCGACGAACACATGGTGGACGTCACCAGACTGGTCCCGTCCACGAAGTACGTCTTCACGGTCCGAGCGCTGAACGCCGACGGGAACCCCGGACCGCCCAGCGAGCCGGTGCGCGCCACCACACCGGTCGAGGTCGCCGCCGACCGCACACCCCCGACCCGCCCCGGACATCCGCACGGCAGGGCGCTCGGGAACCGGGCGGCCCAGCTGGAGTGGTCGGCGTCGACGGACTCCCGGGGCGTGGTCTCGTACGACGTCTACCAGGGCGGATCGAAGATCCACAGCGTGGGCGGCGGACAGACGGCGACCGTCGTCACCGGGCTGAGGCCCGGCACCGCGTACGCCTTCACCGTGCGAGCCCGCGACGCGGCGGACAACCTCTCCCCCGCGAGCGCCGCCGTCCGGCTCACCACCGCACCGGGCGCGGACGACGGCCGCGGCACCGCGCCGACAGGGTTCCGCGCGACCTCCCACCGCAAGGACGGGGCGTACTACCTCGACCTGTCCTGGCTGCCACCGCGGACGGACGGGATGATCACCGAGTACCGGATCGACCTGGACGGCCGACAGGCGACCTCGCTCGTCTGGGGCGGCACACCGCCCAGCGGCAGGGCCACCTACAGCTTCTACGTGGGACGGGAGGCCGGGGTCGCGTACCGGGTGCGGATCAGGGCGAAGCTGCCGGACGGCACCTGGGGCGGGTTCTCCGTGGAACGGACGGTGACGACGGGCTCCGCCACGGGCGGGAATCCGGACACCCCGAAATAGGCGAACCGTAGGCTCACCCCTGTGCCCCATAGCGAACCCGATACCTCGACGGCCCCCCTGGACATCTCCCTGCTGCGCACCTTCCTCGCCGTGCACCGCGCGGGGTCGTTCACGGCGGCCGCGCGGCTGCTCGGTCTGTCCCAGCCGACGGTGACGACGCAGATGCGGTCACTGGAGGAGCAACTGGGACGGGAGCTGTTCGAACGGCAGCCACGGGGTGTGGTGCCCACGTCGGTGGCGGACGAACTCGCCGCGGAAGTCGCGGCGCCCCTGGACGCGCTCGCGGCGGTCGCGGACCGCCGCGGGGCCGGCGCCGGCCAGCCACCGGACCCGGTGCACCTGGCAGGCCCGGCCGAGCTGCTGTGCACGCGCGTCCTGCCCGCGCTGGCGCCGCTGACCGCGCAGGGCGTACGTCTGCGCGTCACTCCCGGCCTCACCGACGAGCTGCTGGCCGGGCTGCGCGGCGGCCGCTTCGACCTGGTCATCGCCACGACCCGGCCGCGCGGCCGCACCCTGACCGCAGTGCCGCTGATGGACGAGGAGTTCGTGCTCGTCGCCGCCCCGTCGTGGGCCGAGCGCGTCGACCCGGCCCGGGTGGCGGCTGAGGGGCCCGCCGCGCTGCACGGGGCACCCCTGGTGACATACGCCGAGGATCTGCCCATCGCCCGGCGCTACTGGCGGCACGTGTTCGGCGTACGGCTGACCGGCCAGGCCTCGATCACGGTGCCCGACCTGCGGGGCGTGCTGGCCGCGGTGGTCGCTGGCGCCGGGATCACCGTGCTCCCCCGCTATCTGTGCCTCGACGCACTGGCCTCCGGTGCCCTGGTGCCCCTGCTGTCCCCCGAGGAACCGCCCATCAACACCGGATACCTCACCCAGCGGCCGGGCACGTCGGACAACCCGCACGTGGCGGTCGTCCGGGAGCGGCTGCTGCAGGCGGGCCGCGCGTGGTGATGACGGATAGCAGATAGCAGCTGACGGGTAGCAGGTGGCAGATGACAGATATCGTCATCCGTCAGCTGTCACCTGTCAGCTGTCATAACCACAGAGAGAATCACCCGCGAAACGCGGGATTCATCCGCCGGACGAACGAATTCGTCACCTGCCCGGTCCCCGTCCGCGTGCGCCGCGAGCCCAGGGCGCTTTGGCTCTCCCTGAGGCAGCACGGGCCTTTCCAATCCTCGGCGGCGCATGGGATGTACCGCCAACCGTGCCGCTGGAGGGCAGTCCTATGCGTACTTCTCAGATATCTCTCCGCTCCGGCCTGACCGTGGCCGCCGTCGCTGCGCTTCCGCTCACCCTGACCGCTCCGTCGGCCACCGCCTTCGGTTCAGGGATCTCGGTGAGCACCAGCGGGTCCAGCGTCTCGGTCACCACCAATTCCTGCCCGAGCAAAGGCAGTAGTTTCGGCGGCGCCTCGCTGCTCGCCAGTGGGCAGATAAACTTCTCCCAAGGCCGCCAGATGCCGTTGTCCGGAACGAGCACCACTCAGTCGGCGGTCTGGTCCAACGTCAGCGCCGGCACCTATACCGTCATCGTGGTCTGCCAGGACGGGACGACGGCCGGTACGCAGTCGATCATCGTCTCGACCAACGCGGTCCCCAGAGTCACCACTCCCCCCAGAATCTCCTCGACCACCTTGCCCTCCTCGCCGTCGCGCGGCGTGATGGGCGGTCTCGGCGGGGCCACCAAGGACTACAGGACCGCCACGCTGGTGGGCGGCGGCGCGCTGGTGGCGTCGGGCGTCGTGGCGACGGCCTGGTACCTGCGCCGCCGGGCCAAGCCCCACCGACTCTGAGCTCCGATCCCGGGGTTCGTCGCACCGGCGGCCGTCCGTCCGACTCCGGTCCGTTGGACGGCCGACTCCGGTCCGTTGGACGGCCGATTCCGGCCGAGAGGACGGCCCCTATTCGCGTACGTCTTCAGCCACGGCATCAGGCACGGCTTCGGGTGCGGTTTCCAGCACGGCTTCGGGTGCGGGTGACTGCTCGTCGAGGTGCTCGAACTCGTCCAGCGCATGGGTCAGCCATTGGGTCCAGAAGGTCTCCAGGTCGATTCCGGCCCGCAGCACCAGATGCCGCAGCCGGTCCTGGGGGGCGTCCTTGCCGGGCGGGAAGTCGCGCTTCTGGATCTGCTCGTACTCGGCCAACTGCCTTTCGTGCAGGTCGAGATGGCGGCGCAGATCCGTCTCGACGCCCGCGGTGCCGACGACGGCCGAGGCGCGCAGCCGCAGCAGCATCGTGTCCCGCATGGGCTTCGGATCCTGGGATGCCGAGGTCCAGCGGGCCAGTTCGTCGCGGCCCGCCGGCAGCACCTCGTAGCTCTTCTTCTGCCCCCGGGCCGGCTGTTCCGACGGCAGGGCGCGGATGTAGCCCTCGGACTCCAGTCTTCCCAGCTCGCGATAGATCTGCTGATGCGTCGCCGACCAGAAGTAGCCGATCGACTTGTCGAACCTCCGGGTCAGTTCGAGGCCCGACGACGGCTTCTCGAGCAGGGCGGTGAGGATCGCGTGCGGGAGTGACATGGGGTCATCCTAGGGACGCCGGACCGAGGCCCCGGGCGCGACCGCCCCGGCCGCGGCTCGCCCGGTCACAGCGCTGCCGCCAGCTCCGTACCCTGCTTGATGGCGCGCTTGGCGTCCAGCTCGGCGGCCACGTCGGCGCCGCCGATGAGGTGCACGCTGCGCCCCGCCGCGGACAGTTGCTCGTACAGGTCACGGCGCGGCTCCTGGCCGGTGCACAGCACGACGGTGTCGACCTCCAGGACCTGGCTGTGGCCCTCGACGGTGACATGCAGTCCGGCGTCGTCGATCCGGTCGTACTGGACGCCCGGAACCATGGTGACGCCCCGGTGCTTGAGTTCGGTGCGGTGGATCCACCCGGTGGTCTTGCCGAGTCCGGCGCCGACCTTGGAGGCCTTGCGCTGAAGGAGGTGGACCGTGCGCGGCGGGGCAGGGCGCTCGGGTGCGGCGAGGCCGCCGGGTGCCTGGTAGTCCATGTCGACGCCCCAGTGGCGGAAGTACGTCGCCGGGTCCTCGCTCGCCTTGTCGCCGCCGTCGGTCAGATACTCGGCGACGTCGAAGCCGATGCCGCCGGCGCCGAGGATCGCGACCCGGTCGCCGACGGGGGCGCCGTCGCGCAGGACGTCGAGGTAGCCGACGACGCTGGGGTGGTCGACGCCGGGGATCTCGGGGGTGCGCGGGCTGACGCCGGTGGCGACCACGACCTCGTCGTAGGCGGAGACGTCCTCGGCGGCAACGCGGGTGTTCAACCGGACGTCCACGCCGTGCAGTTCGAGCTGGGTGCGGAAGTAGCGGATCGTCTCGTCGAACTCCTGCTTGCCGGGAACCTTGCGGGCCACGTTGAGCTGGCCGCCGATCTCGCTCGCGGCGTCGTAGAGGGTGACGTCGTGGCCGCGTTCGGCCGCGGAGACCGCGCAGGCCAGGCCGGCGGGCCCGGCGCCGACCACGGCGACGCGCTTGCGCAGCCGGGTCGGTGCGAGGACGAGTTCCGTCTCGTGGCAGGCGCGCGGGTTGACCAGGCAGGAGGTGATCTTCCCGCTGAAGGTGTGGTCGAGGCAGGCCTGGTTGCAGCCGATGCAGGTGTTGATGGCCTCCGGCCGCCCGGCCGCCGCCTTGGCCACGAAGTCGGGGTCGGCGAGCATCGGTCGGGCCAGCGACACCATGTCCGCGTGACCTTCGGCGAGCAACTGCTCGGCGAGTTCGGGGGTGTTGATGCGGTTGGTGGTGACCAGGGGGATGGAGACCGCGCCCATGACCTTCTTGGTCACCCAGGTGTAGGCGCCGCGCGGCACGGAGGTCGCGATGGTGGGGATACGGGCCTCGTGCCAGCCGATGCCGGTGTTGATGATCGTCGCTCCGGCCGCCTCGACGGCCCGGGCGAGCGTGATCACCTCGTCCAGGGTGGAGCCGCCCGGCACCAGGTCCAGCATGGAGAGCCGGTAGATGATGATGAAGTTCTCGCCGACGGCCTCGCGCACGCGCCGCACGATCTCGACCGGGAAGCGCATGCGGTTCTCGTACGAGCCGCCCCAGCGGTCCTCGCGCTTGTTGGTCTGGGCGGCGATGAACTCGTTGATCAGATAGCCCTCGGAGCCCATGATCTCGACGCCGTCGTACCCGGCCCGCTGTGCGAGCCCGGCGGCACGGGCGTAGTCGTCGATGGTCCGCTCGACCTCGGCGTCGGTGAGCGCGTGCGGCGGGAAGGGGCTGATCGGGGCCTGTAGGGCGCTCGGGGCGACCAGGTCCTGGTGGTAGGCGTAGCGCCCGAAGTGCAGGATCTGCATCGCGATCTTCCCGCCCTCGCGGTGCACCGCGGCGGTGATCTCGGTGTGCTGCTCGGCCTCCGCCTCGGTGGTCAGCTTGGCGCCGCCCTCGTACGGCCGTCCCGCGTCGTTGGGCGCGATGCCGCCGGTGACGATGAGACCGACGCCGCCGCGGGCCCGGGTCGCGTAGAACTCCGCCATGCGCTCGAATCCGCGCTCGGCCTCCTCCAGGCCCACGTGCATGCTGCCCATGAGTACGCGGTTGGGCAGCGTGGTGAAGCCAAGGTCGAGCGGGTTCATCAGGTGCGGGTAACGGCTCATCGGGCCCTCCGTGCGCGGTGTCGTGTGTCTGTTGTAGACGACGGACAACGCCTTATGCAACTAGTTGCACAATGACGGAGGTCACTCGACGAGGGCCGACCGTGCTCCGTGGCGATGGGCGACCCCGCTCCTTGTCGTCGACGGGCGCCCCGCTCCTTGTCGTCGACGGGCGCCCCCGCTCCGTGGCGACGGCCGGCCCCGCTCCGTGGCGACGGCCGGCCCCGTTCCATGGCGACCGGCGGGCCCGTTCCAGGGGTACCGCCGAGGTAGGCCCAAAAGGGTGGGATGATCTTGAAGCGCTGACGGGTCGTCTGCGGATACTGGGATTTCGGCAGCGTCGAGATCCTGCGGATCTCCGGGTGCGGCACGTGGGCCCAGCAGGGCCTTGCCGCCGCCCTGCGCACGGCGGCCGACCTGCTGGAAAGGCCGGGTGCTGACGGCCTGCGGGCGTACGCTGGGCAAAGCCGTCCCGGTGGCCTCCCCCGTGCCACCGGGACGGCTTTCCCGTGCAGAGCGGACGCCGTACCCGAACGTGAAGGAGCAGCAGAGAGTGGGCGCTATCCCCGGCGGCGTCTACGGAGCGATCCGGCTCGCTCTCAGGCGCCGGGTGGTCAGGGTGCGCAAGTCGACGGCGATCTCGTCGCCGGGCCTGAGCAGCCCCACATCCCGGCGGACGCGGGCTTGGTCGGCGATGACGAAGGCGTCCTCCGCGTCGGTTTTTCCCTCGCCCCGGTAGGTGGCCGCCGCTCGGTGGACCGCCAGGCCAGTGAGGTAGGCGACGGGCTGATCACGGGCGATGAGCAGGCCGATCAACAGGGCGGCACCGCCATGGTTGAGATCGACGGCCCACAGCACATCGTCGGACAACGCCAGCACCTCGCCGATCAGCGCCAACAGCTCCGTCCCGTCGTTGAGGATCCGGCGCGACAGGAGTCGTTCGCCCTCCGCGTTGATCACCACGGTGCGATGATGCGTCTTGCCGATGTCCACCCCGGCCCAGATCTCGGCCACGGTCACCTCCGCCAGCTCGTCGTACACCGATCCCGCAGACGACCTCGCCGACGTTGTCTTACGGCAGCGATCGAGGCGCGTCCCCCAATTGGGGGTCGAGTCGTCGCGGGGCTCCGGGCGGCCAAGTCCCGTAAGCCATCAAGCGGCTCAGCCTTTACAGCCATACCCGGAGCCCCCGGGCCCTCCGATCCTACGAACGATCGGCTCAGACCCACGCGTGAAAGGCAGGACAGCCCTTAGGGCTCGCAGAGAAATAACTTGTGGGTTTTGCAGGTGACTTGGCAGATCACCACGTCGCGCGCCCGCATGTTGTTCTTCTGTGAGCCCTTAGAGCTCGTAACACGATCACGATCCGGGCTTCCTGAGGCGTGCCCACGCACGCGCGGGTCGTTGGCGGTGCGCGCCCCGAAGACGGGATTTCCTTCGGGGCGCGGCAGGGGTTCCGGTTCAGGCGTTGTAGCCACCGTGGGCGTCCAGCACCGCGCCCGTGACGTACGACGCGGCGGGGCTCGCCAGAAAGGCGATCGCCGCTGCGATTTCTTCGGGGTGACCCATGCGTTGCAGGGACAGCGAGCTGACCAGGGCCTTGACGGTCTCGGCGTCCGGCCCTTCCATGCCGCCCTCCATCAGTCCGGCTTCCACGACGTTGGCCGTGATGTCCCGGGGCCCGAGGTCCCGTGCGACCCCCATGGTGTACCTCTCGATCCCTGACTTGGTCGCCGAGTAGTCGGCAAGGCCCGGGACACCGACCCGGGAGCCCAGGCCGGAACTCACCGTAATGATGCGGCCGCCCGCGCGCAGCACTCGGGAGGCGGCCCGGATGACGGCGATCACGCCGAGGTAGTTGGTGGCGTGCATCCGGTCCAGTGCGGCGGTGTCGGCGTCCGGGTCGTCCACCGTGCGGCCCTGCTCCACCGAGATCGCCGCGTTGTTGACGAGGATGTCCAGGCCGCCGAAGTGCGCGACCACGTCGTCGATCAGCGCCGGCGCCTGACTCATGTCTGCCTGGTCGGACTTGAAGGCGATGGCCTTCGCTCCCTTGAGGCGCACATCGTCGACGACGGCCTGCGCCTGCTTCTCGGAGCTGACATAGGTGAAGGCGACATCGGCGCCCTGCTCGGCCAGCAGTCGTACGGTCGCGGCTCCCAGTCCGCGCGACCCCCCGGTGACCAGGGCGACCTTGCCCGTGAGTGGCTTGCTCATTCTTCTCACCTCGTTGATTGACCATTCCCGATAGTCGTAACACTAATTGTTACGACACCTGGTTGCAACCATAACTGTTACGACTGTGCTGTCGTAACATAAAGTGTTGCGGCCGAGAGGAGGGGTTCATGAGCGCCAACAGCAGGTTGACCCTTGCCGCCCACGCGCTGGCCTGGATCGGTCTCTACCAGCGCCAGGGCCATGAGGTCGCCACCTCCGAGCAGATCGCGACGAGCGCGAACACCAACCCCGTGGTGATCAGGCGGCTGCTCGGCGAGCTGCGCAGGGCCGGGCTCGTGGAGTCCCGGCGGGGTGTGGGCGCGGGCTGGTCGCTGGCGCGCGAGCTGGGCTCGATGACCCTGCTCGACGTGTACGAGGCAGTGGAACCCGGCCCGCTGTTCGCGATGCACCGCACCACCCCGGACCAGGGATGCGTGGTGGGTTACGGCATCCAGCCGGCGATGCAGGGCGTCTACGAGGGCATCGAGGAGACCCTGAGACACGAGCTGGCCCGCGTCACGCTCGAGAACGTACTCCGGGACGTACTCGCGGCACCTCGCTAGCCTCCCCGTCACGCCCTGACATCACCAAGATCCCCATCCATGCCCCCATGGATCTGGACCTGCGCAAACTGCGCTACTTCCTCGCCGTCGCCGACAGGCTGCACTTCGGCCGCGCCGCTGAAGAGCTGCATATCGCGCAGCCGGCGCTCAGTCGGCAGATCCGCGCGCTGGAACAGGATCTCGGCGCCTCGCTGTTCACCAGGGATCGCCACGGCGTGGTGCTGACCGACGCCGGCCGACAACTGCTGGCCGACGCCGGTCCGCTGCTCGCCTCCGCGGACGCGGTCCGCCGCCGGGTGACCGTGGCCGCCCGCGGCAGCCGGCGGCTGGCGGTCGGCTTCCGGACCGGCATCCCGGTCATCCCGGCGGCCAGGGCGTTCGAGGCCCGGCATCCGGACGTGGTCGTGGACGTGCAGCGGATCGAATGGGACGACCAGGCCCCGATGCTGCTCGACGGCCGCATCGACGTCGGCTATGTGCGGCTGCCCATCGACGAGACCGGCCTGCGCGTGACCCCGCTTTACACCGAGCCACTCATGGTGGTGCTGCCCGCAGGCCACCGGTTGGCCGGCAAGGAGGAGGTCACCGAGGCCGACCTAGCCGGTGAGCCGCTGGTCTGGCATGCCGACCCGAGCACGCAGCCCACCAGGCGCCCGCACCCCGACTCCGGGCTCCGGGTGCGCGGCGTGGAGGAGAAGCTCGAGCACGTCGCGGCCGGCCGGGGCATCTCGTTCGTGGGGCGTTCGGAGACAGTGTTCTACTCACGTCCGGACATCAGCTACGTACCGATCCCGGAACTCGCGCCCGACCAGGTGTGCCTCGCGATGGCGGCATCGCGCACCTCGCCGCTGGCCGACGACTTCTTCACCGCGGCGCAAGCGACGGCCGAGATCACGGCAGAATGTGGGAACTATGATTCGGGTGCGGCTCTTCTGAAGGAACGCTGAGATGGCCGGTCACCTGCGAGTTCCGCAACCTGGGTGATCCTGAGGGGCCCCTTCCCGCCACGTTCGTGAGTGCTTGAAGTCCATGAACCACAAGAGGGAGCCCGGTATCACACCGCGCGATACACCCGGACCTGCTGGCGTTCGAGGCCTCCCCCGCTGTGTACGAGAAAAAGAACTGGGAAATCGACGAAGATCTCGCCAGCCACCTGTTGCAGAAGTTCAACCTGGTGGACGAGAGCGCGCTCGCGGAGATATCGCCCGCGACACGGATCGAGCACGTCGCCGACCTGATCAAGCGCCTTGAACGTCGCCGCGGAACTCATCGCGCCTGGAACCGGGTCCGAGAAGTTACATGAGTCACTCGCCCTCGGTACAGGGCCGGACGAACTGGTGCGGATCCTCGACGCGCTCACCGAGTTCGACCGCCTCCCCGCTGAACTCTCCGACGACGAGCGTGAGTTGGCTGCACAGGCAGTCGTACGGCACGAGATCCAGCACTTCAACCGGACCATGGATCTCGAAAGCCTGACCGAGGGCCGCCTGTCGCTGAAGGCCCGACGCGACGTCGTATACGACCGGGGTGTGATGGGCGCGATCGAACGGCTGCTCATCCTCGTCCACGAGCGGCTGACACTGCGCGGGATCCGCCCCGCCCAGTGGCAGGATCTGGGAGCCCAGCGGCAACAACTGGCCCCTTTTGGGCTCACCTCGGCGGTACCCCTTCCATGGCGACGGGCGGGCCCGGGCGCTCGCCGAGCCCGCCTCGCGGGTCAGGCCGCCCGGGACCTGGTGCCGATCACCACGTTCGCGTACAACTCGTCGGAGACGGCCAGCGTGGCGGTCAGGCCGCCGTGGGCGAAGGCCTCGACGGCCGTGGGTGCCTGGCGCTCGCTGGTCTCGACCAGGAGGCAGCCGCCCGGGGCCAGCCAGCGGGGCGCCTCGGCAGTGACGCGGCGCAGGACGTCGAGGCCGTCCGCGCCGCCGTCCAGGGCGACGAGCGGCTCATGGTCGCGGGCTTCCGGGGGCAGGAGGCCGACCTCGCGCGTCGGAACGTACGGCACGTTGGCGGTGAGGACGTCGACACGGCCGCGCAGGGTGTCCGGCAGCGCCTCGAACAGGTCACCCTGGTGGACGTGCCCGCCGAAGGGTGCGACGTTGCGGCGCGCGCAGCGCACGGCGGCCGGGTCGATGTCCGCGGCGTGCAGTTCGGGGCCGCCGAGGGCGGCGGCCAGTGCGGCGCCCACCGCGCCGGAGCCGCAGCACAGGTCCACGACGAGGGAGGCGCCGCGCGCGCGAGCCACGGCCTGGTCGACGAGGAACTCGGTGCGGCGGCGGGGTACGAAGACGCCCGGCTCGACGAAGATGCGCAGGCCGTGGAACCCGGCCCAGCCGAGGACGTGTTCGAGGGGAAGTCCCGAGACACGCCGGTCCACCATGGTGGTGACCTCGTCCGGGGTGCGGGCGGTGGAGAGGATCAACTCCGCCTCGTCCTCGGCGAAGACACAGCCCGCGGAGCGGAGCGCGGCGACAACGGAATCGGAAAGAGGGGACATGAGAGCCGAGAAGCCTTTCGGTGAGCCGAAGGGCGCTCTCGCAGTCACCTACAGGCGGCGATCCGCAGGGTCCTGAGGTGAGAGCACCCGACCTGACACAGCGGTAATGGGTCTCACCTCCTCGGCAACTCCCGGGCTGGGGTGGTCCGCAGCCAGGACGGTCACCTTACAGGAAGGGCCGGACGGCGGCGGAAGCCCTCTCTCGCCTCCGCCGGTCGCGGACCGCCAAGCCTCCGCCTGCCATGGGCCACCAAGTTGTACAATGCAACTAGAGAGAAGGAGCTCCCGTGCATGCAGCCGACGCGTCCGTCGAGACCATCCAGCGCGAGATGACGGCCTTCGCCCGCCGCGCCCGGGCCTCGGCGGGGCGGATGCATCCGGAGCTGTCGCTGGTCTCGTACACCCTGCTGGGTCATCTGGAGGAAAGCGGCGGCTGTCGTGCCACCGACCTCGCCGCGCACTATGCCTTGGACAAGTCCACGGTGAGCCGGCAGGTGGCGGCCCTGGAGCGGGCCGGGCTCATCGAACGCCGAGTCGACCCCGAGGACCACCGGGTGCAGGTGCTCCAGCTGACGGAGGCGGGCACCCGCATCCTCGCCCAGGTGACCGACAGCCGCCGGATCGCGTTCCGTGAGCGGCTCGCGGACTGGCCGGCGGCGGACCTGGAGCGGTTCGCCGCCTATCTGGTGCGGTACAACACTGCGGCGGCCGGGGCGCCGCCCGCCGCGAAGGCCTCCGAGAGCTGATGCTTCACCACCGGAGGCCATTCGGGAGCCGTCAACGGACCCCCACGGCCCGGCCGTCCGTCAGGTGCTCCGGAACCCGTGCCGCCATGAACCGGGTGCTGCGCCGCAGCTTGAAGCCCAGGGACTCGTAGAGCCGGATGGCGTTGATGTTGCTCGCGGCGGTGTGCAGGAAGGGGGTCTCGCCGCGTTCGCGGATGCCGTGCGCCACGGCCAGGATCAGGCGGGAGGCGAGCCCCTCGCCGCGGAAGTCCGGGTCGGTGCAGACCGCGCTGATCTCGGTCCAGCCCGGCGGGTGCAGCCGTTCCCCCGCCATGGCGATCAGCGCGCCGCCGCGCCGGATGCCGAGATAGGTGCCGAGCTCGACGGTGCGCGGCAGAAAGGGACCGGGCCTGGTGCGCTCCACCAGGTCCAGCATCTCGGGTACGTCCGCGGAGCCGAGCCGCACCGCTTCGGCGTCCGGCGCCGCGGCGAGTCCGTCGTCGACGAGCTGGACGCCGTCCAGGCTGAAGATCACCTCCCAGCCTTCCGGGGTCGGCCCGTTGAAGCCGGCCAGCGGGGCCTCACCGCCGGGGCCGACGAGGGCGGCGAGGTCCGCCCAGTCGTCGTCGGTCGGGTGGTCGGGCAGGGCCAGCCACGGCGACACGTCCGCGGGATAGCGCAGGGCGCTGCCCCGGCGTTCGGCGAAGTGGGCGTGCGGGCCGGTCAGCGAGGCGAGGGCGGGGTTGTCCAGCGGGTGCGTGGCGCCGGCCGGCGGACGGGGGCTCGTGAGGCGACGGTCGCTCATCGGGCGACCTCGATCACGATCTTGCCGCGGGCGTGGCCGTCCTCGACCGTGCGCAGCGCCTCGGCGGCCCGGTCGAGGGGGAAGGTCCGCGTCACGAAGGGCCTCAGCCGGCCGTCGACCGCCAGGCGCGCCACCTCGTCGAGGACGGCGGCGGTGCGGGCGCGTTCGACGGGTCCGCCCCCGAGCCGGGCGGCCGTCTCCCGGTCGGCACCGGTGATCAGCTTCGTACGGTCGTCCAGCAAGGTCGCCGCGGCTTCCAGCACCTCGCCCCCGACCAGGTCGAAGACGGCGTCCACCCCGTCCGGCGCGGCGGCCCGCACCCGCTCGGCGAGATCCGGCCCCGACGGGACGTGTACGGCCCCGAGCTCCTCGACGAAGTCCTTCTTGCCCTCGCTCGCGACGCCGACCACGGTGAGCCCGAGAGAGCGCGCGATCTGCGTGGCCACGACGCCGACGCCACCGCCCGCACCGGTGATCAGCACGGTGGCGCCGGAGGGCAGGCCGAGCTGGTGGATCCCGTCGTACGCCGTCGCCGCGGCGACGGGCAGGGCCGCCGCGTCCGTGAAGGAGAGCGCGGCTGGCTTGTGGGCGGTGACCGCGGTCGGCAGCAGGGCGTACTCGGCGTATCCGCCGGCCACCGGGTTACCGAAGACCTCGTCCCCCACGGTGAACCCGGTCACGTCGGGACCGAGCTCCTCGACGACGCCCGCGACCTCGTTGCCGAGGACGGCGGGGAGCTCGCGGGGCCCGGCGCCGGGGCGGGCGTATCCGGTCCGCTGCTTCCAGTCGACGGGGTTCACGCCCGCCGCGCGAACCGCCACGAGTACCTGGCCGGGGCCCGGGCTCGGCCGGTCCTGCTCCACCAGGGCCTCGGTCTCCGGTCCGCCGTACCGGGTGAAGACGTACGCCTTGGGCATCTGCTTCCTCACTCTCCTCCGCCGTCACCACCACGGGCGGCACTATCGGCAAGGAAGATCACGGCGCGGCTATTCCCGGCTCCCGGGAGAGTTCATACGGCCGCAATGATCGGGACCGCACCCGGGCCCGGAGCACGGCCCGCGGTCACGTACGGTTGTACCGCCACGTACGGTTGACTGCGTACGCACCGATCACGCTCGGCCGCGGGCCGCCGCACCCGACGGCCTGGAGGCACCACCGCCATGAACGTCACCCGAGCCTTCACCGGGCGCCCCCGCGTCGACAACGCCGGGCTGCCGCCCGGCCAGTACGACGCGGGCGACGACTGGCCCGTCCTGTCCGCCGAGGTCACCCCCGACCTGGCAGCCGCCGACTGGACCTTCCGGGTCGACGGGCTGGTGGCCGAGCCGCGTACCTGGACCTGGGAGCAGGCGCACGCGCTGCCCGCCTCGGCGTACGAGGGCGACATCCACTGTGTGACGAGCTGGTCGAAGTTCGGGGTGCGCTTCGGGGGTGTCTCCCTGGACGCGTTCCTGGACACCGTGTGCCCGGACGCGTCCGCCACCCACGTGGTCGCCTACTCGCACACCGGGTACACCACGAACCTTCCGCTCGCCGACATCACCGGCGGTCGTGCCTGGATCGTCTGGGAGTACGAGGGGAGGCCGCTGCCCGCCGAACACGGCGGCCCGGCGCGGCTGATCGTGCCACACCTGTACTTCTGGAAGAGCGCCAAGTGGATCGCGGGCCTCAGGCTCCTGGACCACGACGAGCCGGGCTTCTGGGAGCAGAACGGCTACCACGCACGCGGCAACCCCTGGGAAGAGCAGCGCTACTCCGGTGACTGAGACGATGACCGACACGTTCGTACCCCCCACCCGGTTCGCCGTGCCCGGGCGGATCGCGGTGAGCAACCGGGCCGCCGCCATCTGGCAGACCGCCACGCTCACCGAGATCCGCCGGGAGACGCCGGGCGCCGCCACGTTCCGCTTCGCGGCGCCGGAGTGGGCGGGGCATCTGCCCGGGCAGCACCTGATGCTGCGGCTGACCGCCCAGGACGGTTATGTGGCGCAGCGTCACTACTCTCTCGCGTCGCCGCCCGACGACGCCGGGCACATCGAACTCACCCTCGACCACGTCGAGGGCGGCGAGGTCTCCGGCTGGTTCCACACGGTGGCGAAGCCCGGTGACTCGGTCGAGGTGCGCGGCCCGCTCAGCGGGTTCTTCGCCTGGCCCGGCGACCGGCCCGCGCTGCTCGTGGGCGCGGGCTCCGGTGTCGTACCGCTGATGTCGATGCTGCGCCACCATCGCGCCCGCGCGCTGGACGTGCCGCTGCGGCTGCTCGTCTCCGCCCGCGGCCCCGAAGAGCTCATCTACGCGCGGGAGTACGGCGCCGAGACCACGCCCGTCTTCACGCGCACCGCCCCCGAGGGGACGGCCGTGGGACGGCTCGCGGCGGAGCATCTGGCGCCACTGCTGGCCGAGCGGCCGCCCGGTGGCTGGGAGGCCTATGTGTGCGGCTCCAACGGGTTCGCGGAGCACGCCTCGCGGCTGCTGGTGGAGGCCGGGCAGCCGGTGGACCGCATTCGTATCGAACGCTTCGGCTGAGACGCCCTCTTCCCTCGAACCCGGTCGGCTGAGACGTCCCCATCCGTCGAGCCCGGTCAACTGGAACGTCCTCGCCCGTCGAACCCGGTCAGTCGTGCGACACGACCGCTACCGGGCAGCCGGCGTGCCGGATCAGCGACCGCGCGGCGCGGCCCGGACCCCGGCCCGTGCGGCGCCCGACGACCAGCAGACCGGCCCGAGCGGACGCCTCCAGCAGACGGGGGCCGGGATCCCCGTCGACGCGGTGCTCGCTGACCGCGGTCCCGGGGAACCTGTGGCGCCACGGCCGCAGCGTGCTGGTCGGCACGGTCCACGGGTGCACCACGTGCAGCGGCGCCGAGCGGACGGCGGCCGTGTCGAAGGCGTAGCCGATCAGGTCGTCGGCCGAGGCGTCCGGATCGAGTCCGAGGACGACCGGCAGGCAGGGCGCCGTACTCGGCGATGAGCCGTCGGCGACGGGCATCCGTTCGTCCTCGGGGAGTTCGCCCGCGCGCACCAGCACGACCGGGCGGTCGGCGCGGGCCGCGACGCCGAGGGCGACCGAGCCGACCGGGAACCCCCCGCTCCCCGTACGGCCGCGCGAGCCGAGAACCAGCGTCTCCGCCTCGACGGCCGCGGCCAGCAGCGCCGGGACCGCCGGTGTCGCGGTGCGGCGGGCGATGATGTCCAACGCCGGGTGGGCGTAGGAGAGTTCGATGGCGGCCCGGTCGAGTGCGGCGCGGGTGCGCCCGGCGGGAACGTCGGCGTCGCAGACGCGGCCGAGGACGGCCGGTTCGGTCCCCGCGTGCAGCAGCCGCAGGGGGAGCCGGCGGCGCTGCGCCTCGCGGGCGGCCCAGTCGGCCGCGTCCAGGCTGGGCCGCAAGCCGTCGATGCCCACGGTGATCGTCCGCGTGCCGGTGCTCATGGCTCCCGCCTTCCTTGGGGGCGCGACCTCGGGCAACTGCCGTTCGTACGGGGGTCGGTTACGCGCCAGTGCGCGTCGAGTGCTGCTGGATGGGCACAGGTCATGGTGGCTCCTGTTCGCTGCGCGGAGTGGTTCGCGGGTTCCACAGGAGGCACGGATCAGTCACGCCGGGTGAGCCGAATCGTCCCGGTGCGGGGGCTCGTTCGGCCCTCCGCGGGCAAGGCCGTGGAGGCGAGGAGGTGAAGATGCGTACCCGGGTACGCGGTTGGCGCTGGCGTCGCAATCCGCTGCGCCGCCGCTCGGACGTCGTCGAGGCGTGGACGGTCCTGGCCGTCGCCGTGCTGTTGTTCGTCGGTGCGCCACTGGCCGGAGCCGCTGTGGGGTGGTGGCGGTACGACAGCGCGCAGGCACGGGCGGCGGCGCAGCGGGCCGAGCGGCACCGGGTCAGCGCCGTACTCGTCGAGACCGCGCCCGCAGCCGTGCCCTCGCCGCAGGGTGCCAGGCTGCCCACCTTCCGGGTGAAGGTGCGCTGGACCGAGCCGGGCAAGGGGCCGCGGACCGGCGAGGCCCTGGTCCCCGCGGGCGGGCAGCGGGGCGACCGCGTCGCCGTCTGGCTAGATGCGCGCGGCCGGAACGTCGGTCCGCCGGTGAGCGCCGGCTCGGTCTGGCAACACGCGCTGACGACGGGCGCGTCGACCGCCGCGGGGGTCGTGGCCGTCGTACTCGCCTGGCATTTCGCCGTACGGCGGATCGCCGCGCGTCGCCGGCTGGCCGAGTGGGAGCGGGACTGGGCGTGTACGGGGCCCAAGTGGCGACGGCACACGGCTTGATGGCGGGGGTGCCACCCGTCTTGATGGCGGAGGGGTACCAGCCGTCCTGCGTCTTTTTCGCGCACCCCGTACTGCGGTCCGGAGGTGGACGCGCCTACGGTGTCGACAGCGGCCGGTGCGCCATCGACACGGGAAGGACACCATGCCCACGCTGATCAACCTGTGCGAGGAGCCCGACTTCTGTCTTCGGTTCGTCAACGGGGGTCCGATGGCCGACCGCGCGGTCGATTCCGTACGGGTCCTGTCCCTGGCCGCGACCGCGGGCGGCTCGCTCGGTGACGTGAGGGACGCGCTGGTGGTGATCGGTGACTTCTGGGTTTCCGGGCGGACGGCCGTGCACGAGGGGGTCGAGCCGTTGCTGCGTGAGCTGTCGCGGCAGCGGGCCGCCGGAGTCGCCGTGGTGGTCGGGCAGCACGGCGCGCAGTCCGTTCCGGTGGTGATCCGCAGCTCGGCCGTCCGCCTCGGCGTACCGTTGCTGACCACGACGAAGGAGCTGCGCGACTGGCACGAACTGATCCCGCGGCTGCGCGAGTACCGCTACCGGCAGGCCGAATGGCACGCCGATCAGCTCACCGCGCTGCTGAACCGGCTTCCGGACCGGCTCGCCGACGCGAACAGGGACACGGATGCGGACGCGGACGCTGACACGGAGGCGATGCAGCGGATCGCGGACTGGCTGGCGGCCGCCGTGGACGCGGACGTGGTGGTCAGTGATCCCCTGCGCGGTGTACTGGCCGCGGCGCCCGACCACCTCACTCGGCGGCCCCCTCGCGCCGCCTCCCCCCGGACGCACACGGAGTCGCTCCCTCTGAACGCCGCCGGTTCCGGCGCGGTGCTGTCGGTGACCGCCCGCCGTCCGCTCGACGACGTGCGTACCGAGTTGCTGGGGCACGCGGCGAAGGCGCTGGGTCTCATCGACCGGACTCGGTTGCGGGACCAACTGGCCGAGACCCGGCGTGAGGTGCAGCTGAGCGTCCTGCAACTGCTGATGGTGGGTGAGGAGGTGGCGGCCCAGCGTGTGCTGGCCGGCCTCGCGCCGGGGCTGCTGGCGACCGAGTCGGTGCGCGTCCATGTGATCGACTGCGCGCGGGAGGACCGTGAGGTGGCACTCCGGCGGGCGGAGGACGCGCTCGCCGGACGCGCGCTGCTGGCGCGGTGCCCGGTGTTCAATCACCTGATCGTGGTCGATCCGCTCCAGACGGACGAGGACGCTCCGGGCGGTGTGCGCCGCGCGCTGGAGTCGGTCGTCGCCGCACTGCCCGGGCACTGCATGGGCGGCAGCCGGGTGTACGCGCTGAGCGGTGTGGCGGACGCCTACACGCAGGCGGCCGGCACCCTCCTGACGGCGCGCCGGTCGCCCGGCCGGGTCGCGCTGGCCGAACAGCGTGCCGACCTGATGGACGTCCTGCCGCCGGCCGCGGCCCGGCGGTGGGCGGGCACACTGCTGCGCCCGGTGCTCACCCTGCCGGCCGGACAGCGCGAACAGATCGTACGGACACTGGAGTTGGGGCTCGAGTTCCCGCACACGGCCGTCGGCCGGCTGCTCGGCATCCACCGCAACACGGTGACGCACCGCATCAGCAAGGGCTTCGGACTGCTAGGCCTCGACCGCGGCCAGGTCCTGAACCGGGTGGTGGTCTCGACGGCGCTCCAGGTCGTCGTGAAGTACGGTCATGACGCGCATTCGGCGGACCCGGGGGCCGACTTCAGCGCGATGGTGTCCGCTCCGGAGGTCCGCGCCTGGGCCGACTCGTTCCTCGAGCCGCTGCGGGCCGACCGCCGTGATCTGCTGCGCACGCTCCGGGTCTGGCTGGAGAACGACACCCACACCGGGCGGACGGCCGCCGCGCTGGGCCTGGCGCCGGTGACGGTCCGCAGTCACCTGCGGGCCGCCGCACCGCTGATCCAGCGCGACCTGCCGGTGGGCCCGGACGAGTCGGAGGCGCTCGACGGGAACGAGCACGAGCAGGCGCTCAGCGGCGTACGCCCGTTGGCGTTCGCGCTGCACGCCGGCACCGGCCGCCCCTTCCTGCCGCTCGCCTGAGCCCGCTTCTCACCGGCGGCGGACTGTGCACCGGTGAGGGGGCGCGCCCGCCCTCTTGTGCACCGCAACGGCTCCCGTCCGCACCGGCGGCGCGTCCGGCGGCCCGACTGTGCACGCGTGACGTGGCACGGCGGGTCGACGCTTCCTAACGTGGCGCTCGCCCGCCCGACGCCGCGTCGGGGCCGGTGCGAAGGAGGTCGCCGTGAACGCCAACCGCTGGTCGCGCAAGAGTGAGGACGACCGGGCCGGGCGCCGGGACTGCGGTTGGTCCGTGGCCCGCGTCCACGGCCCCGGTGCCTGACCGAAGGGAGGTCTGGCGGCACTCCGGCGTCACACGTACGGTGTGATCATCCGCACCCGTGACGTCAAAAGGTGGTCCTTCATGGCCCAGTTCGACCTCCCCCTCGACGAACTTCGCGAATACCGCAGCGCGTCCGCCGAGCCCGAGGACTTCGACACCTTCTGGGCCAAGACCCTCCAAGAGGCGCGTGAGCACGACCTCGACGCCCGCTTCGAACCCGTCGAGACGCCGCTCAAGACGGTCAAGGTGTACGACGTGACGTTCGCCGGGTTCGGCGGGCACCCGGTCAAGGGCTGGCTCACGCTGCCCGCCTGGGCGAACTCCCCCCTGCCCACGGTCGTCGAGTTCGTCGGATACGGCGGCGGTCGCGGCCTCTCGCACACGCATCTGCTGTGGGCCTCGGCCGGCTTCGCCCACCTCGTGATGGACACCCGTGGCCAGGGCAGCGCCTGGGGCGGCGGCGAGACCCCGGACCCGGTGGGCAGCGCGCCCGCGTACCCCGGCTACATGACCCGTGGCATCGACGCCCCCGAGAACTACTACTACCGCCGGGTGTTCACGGACGGTGTGCGCGCGGTGGAGGCGGCCCGCTCGCATCCGCTGGTCGACGCGGAGCGCGTGGCGGCCGTCGGCGGCAGCCAGGGCGGCGGGATCACCATCGCGGTGGGTGGTCTGGTCCCCGACCTGGCCGCGATCGCGCCCGACGTGCCGTTCCTGTGCGACTTCCCGCGTGCGACGACGCTGACGGACCGGCACCCGTACCGGGAGATCGGCAGCTACCTCAAGACCCACCGCGGCCGCACCGAGGACGTCCTGCGCACGCTGTCCTACTTCGACGGGGTGCACTTCGCGGCGCGCGGGCGGGCGCCTGCCCTCTTCTCGGTCGCGCTGGAGGACCAGACCTGCCCGCCCTCCACGATCTTCGCGGCCTTCAACGCCTGGGACCACGAGGACAAGAAGATCGAGGTCTACGACTTCAACGACCACGAGGGCGGCGGCCCCTACCAGGAGGCGGCCAAGCTGGCCTGGCTGCCCGCGTACCTCTGACACGCCGTGGAGAGGCGACGGCCGGTGTTCAGCCCGCCGTCCCGCGCGGTACGACCGTCGACAGGACGGCGGGCAGGGGGTACCAGTCCGCCGAGACCACGCTGGCGTGCTGCCGGGCGAGGAGGGCGACGCGGTCCAGGGCCTGGGCCTGGGTGGGGTTGGTGGCATCGATGGCCGGGGGCACGTTCTGGCCGTCGGTCATGACGACGAGGTAGTGGCGGTCGTCGTACCAGGCGGTGTCGATGGTGCCGTTCGCGTAGGTGGCGGCGTCGCCGTCGAAGATCACGAACCAGGGGCGGATGGTCGGGTCCGTGTAGCGGGTGCGCGGGTCGCCCGTGGCCGCGTTGTGGACGGCGGGGAAGGCGGCCGCCTCGCGCAGCCGCCCGGCCGCGGCGAGGTCGCGGAGGTGGGTGGCGTACTCGCGGTCGGTCCAGAGCGAGTCGAGGGGGTTGCCCTCCTCGACGGTTCCGGGGATCAGCTCGACCATGAACTTGCCCGCGAGGGCCGAGCGGGCGGGCCAGCCGTCGGCGCGTACGGCCGAGTCGAGGTCGCCGTGGGAGCCGACGACGTCGGCGGGGCGCAGCAGGGCGTCGCCGAGCTTCGCGGTGAGCAGGGCGTCCAGCTGGGCGGGGCCGCGGCCGTTGTTGGCCTGGAAGCCGTCCTTCATCTCGATCTTCAGCTGGATCGGCCGGTGGCCCGGGTGTGCGTCGTGCCAGGCCTTGATGTCGGAGAGGCAGCCGGCGAGGTCGCGGTTGCGGGACTTGGTGCGCAGCTCGGAGGCGTTCGCCGCGTTCTCGCAGTTGTTGTCGTTGCCGATCGGATTGCTGTGCGAGACGCGCCAGGAGGCGCCGAACACATTGGTCCACACGTCGAGTTCGAGCATTCCGGCGCCGGAGTCCAGCGCGTCGGCGAAGTACGTGTACTTGGCCTTGTCGTAGGAATTGTGGACGCCGACCGAGGTGCTGGCGGAGTACGAGAGGTCCGCGGCGGTGGCGCCGGGGGCCGTGGTCAGGGCGAGGGCTCCCGCCGTCGCCACCGCGATCCCGGTACGCGTCAACACCCTCACATGTCTGCGCATGTTCCCCCTGCCTCCTGTGTCTCGGTGGTCAACCGACGTGCAGCGTAGGGGCGTTGGGTGACATTCGGAAGATGCCGCGATGAAGGGACGACGGGCGACGCGACACGTACGGAAGACGGATGCCGTCACACCGCTTCCCACCAGTCCGACCAGTCGGTACGTTCAGGGCCGGAGTCCCGATGGATGACGGAGGTCCCATGACCCAGCCCGCGCCGCATGTTCACGGCCACTGCGACGCCCGCTTCGCGGCGGTGCGCACCGCGTTCGAGGAGAACTTCCAAGGCCGCGACGAGCTCGGCGCGGCCGTGACCGTCACGCTCGACGGCGAGACGGTGGTCGACCTGTGGGGCGGTTGGGCCGACGCGGCACGCACCCGGCCCTGGGAGCGCGACACCCTGGTCAACGTCTGGTCGACGTCCAAGGGGCCGACCTCGCTGTGCGCGCACATCCTGGCCGATCGCGGGCTGCTCGACTTCGACGCCCCGGTGGCCGCGTACTGGCCCCAGTTCGCGGCGGCGGGCAAGGAGTCCGTGCTCGTACGGCATCTGCTGTCGCACCGCGCGGGGCTGGCCGGGCTGCGCGAGCCGCACGATCTGGCCCAGCTCTGCGACTGGGAGCTGACCGTGGAGCGGCTGGCGGCGCAGGAGCCGTGGTGGGAGCCGGGGACCCGGTCCGGGTATCACGCGCTCACCTTCGGCCATCTGGTGGGAGAGGTGGTGCGGCACGTCTCCGGGCTGCGCCCTGGCGCGTTCCTTGAGCGGGAGGTGACCGGGCCCCTCGGAATCGACTTCACCATCGGGCTGCCGGAGAAGGAGGCCGACCGGGCGGCCGAGCTGGTGCATCCGCCGGTCGCGTCGAGCAGTGAACAGGCGGCGATCTTCGCCCAGTTGGCGCCCGCGGCGGTGGCCGCCCTCACCAACCCGCTGGTCGGCGCCACCGAGGCCAACACGGCCGGGTGGCGGGCTGCCGAGATACCGGCGGCCAACGGCCACGGCACGGCCCGCGCGGTCGCGGCGCTGTACGGGATCTTCGCCGGGCGCGGTGCGTACGGCTCCCGGCAGGTGCTCTCCCCGGAGGCCGCGGAACGGGTGCGCGAGGGGCAGGGCAGCTGCCGGGACCTGGTGCTCGGCGCCGGGTTCGAGCACGAGACGGAAGCCGGCCTCGGGCTGTGGCTGAGTGGCCCCAATGGCTCGTACGGCCCCAACCCGAGGGCTTTCGGACACGACGGCTTCGGCGGCTCCTGCGGTCTCGCCGACCCGGAGTCGGGCCTCTCCCTGGGGTACGTCATGAACCGGATGGGCCCCCACATCGCCGACGACCCAAGGAAGATGGCGCTTGTGGACGCCCTGTACAGCGCGCTCTGAGGGCGCCCGCGACGCCCGGTGGGTGCGGGCCGAAACCGGCCGAACCGTCCGACCGCTCTTCCCTCGTGGTTTAGACCAATGCTAGATCTGGTGGCGCACAGAGCCCGCACGGCTACGTCTTGTCACCACGATCAGCACGATCACCCCGCTCACCACGGTCACCTCGCAGGAGGCGCGGACATGGCCCGCACCACCAGTCCATCCAGCACCCACCCGTCCGACCAGGAGCCCCGTTACGCGCGGATCGCCGCACAACTGCTCGGCGAGCTGCGCGACGGGACCGTTCCGCCCGGTGAACGACTCCCGGGGGAAAGAGAGTTGGCCACGCGCTTCGGCGTCAGCCGCGAGACGGTACGGCAGGCGCTGCAGCGGCTGCGGCGAGACGGCCTCGTCTCCACCGACCGGCGCGGCAGCCACGCAACCCTGACCGGCACCACCGCAGAGCACATCCCCTCGCTCGACTTCCCCGTCGGCGCGCACACCGCCGAGCCGTGCGCCGTCCACCGCGCCAGCGTCACCTGGGAGGCTCCTCCGCCCGAGCACGCCGAGGCACTGGGGCTCGCGCCGGCCCGGCCGACCCTCGTTCATCGCTACGAGTCGGCCGCGGCGGACGGCAGCGGACTGCGTACGGCCGTCACCTCCTTCTCCGCCGTCGCCGTGACCGAGGTCGAGGAACTCGCCCGCTACCGCGACCGCGCGGACGGCGCCGCGTCGGCGCAGCTGCGGCGGGCGTACGACTGGATGCGCAAGGCCGGACTGACCCTGCACCACCGGGACGCGATCACACGGCTCCCGCAGTCCGTGCGGGTCACCCGGCGCGTGCACGACCAGTACGACCGGCCCCTGGAGATCACCGAACTGGTGGTAGAGGCCCAACAGGACGCCCTCGTCTACGAGTTCACACTGCCGGCGGCGGGGTGACCCCGGTCCGAGGATGCAGTCATGTGACAGATCCCGGGAGCGCCGTGCGCGACTGGCTTCGAGACACGACCACCAACGACGCACAGCAGATCGAGCGGGCCAACGCCACGGGCCGCGTCCCGGTCGTCTTCGTCCACGGCCTGTGGCTGCTGCCGAGCAGCGGGGACCGGCGGGCCGCTCACCTTCGACCAGTTCCGCTACGGCTTTCGCCAACGCGGTGAGCGAGGAGGAGGCCAAGGAGCTGTACGACACGTTCGCCGTACCGCGCCGGGCGCCCCGCTCTTCCAGGCCGCCACGGCGGACTTCAACCCGTGGACCGAGACCAAGGCCGACGCCGAGAACCCCGACCGCGGCCCGCTGCTGATCATCTCGGGCGAGAAGGGCCACACCGTGCCTTGGGCGACAGCGAACGCCTCGTACAAGAAGCGGCAGCACAACCCGGGCGTCACCGAGATCACGGAGATCCCGAACCGTGGCCACGCGCTGACCATCGGCCACGGCTGGCAGGAGGTCGCCGACACCGCGCTGATTTCGTCCGCCGCTTCGCCTGACCTCCCGGGACAGCGCGCGTCAGCCGGAACCGGAAGCGGCATCCGAAGCGGCGGAGGAGGCGCCGCCGCTTCGGGTGGCCACCACCATCCGGCATCGCGGACTGCCGTCACGCCGCCACCCGAACTCGGGCAGCGCCAGGAGGTCCACCTCGAACCCCGCCCGCCTCAGCTCCCGCTGTACGTCGCCGAGCCGGAACGCCCGGTAGTACATGACGAACGGCGGCCGCCAGACGGCGTTGCGCACCCGCATCGCCGCGTCAAAGCCCAACAGGGCCCAGTACCAGGGCGAACTCGGACGCGGCGGGGCCGTGACCGGGAACGCGAAACGCCCGCCCGGTCGCAGTACGGAGTGGACCTGGCCGAACAGACCCGGCAGCTCGCGCGGCAGGAAGTGCCCGAACGCGCCGAAGCTGACGACGAGATCGAAGACGGCGCCGAAGGGCAGAGCGCGCGCGTCACCCCGTACCCACGCGAGGCGCGGCGACGCCCCCTGGTACACGCCCTCGTACGATCCGGGGCGCGCGACCCCCGGCGCGTCCGCATCCGTACGCTTCAGTTCTCCCGTACCCGCCCGCTCCCGCCCCACGGCCAGCATCCCCGCGCTGATGTCGACCCCGGTGACCCTCTCCCGGCACAGTGCGCTCAGCACCTCCATGCCCGCGCCCGTGCCGCAGCACAGGTCGAGACCGTGGTCGAACGGGCCGATGGGGCCCAGTGCACGGGCCACGGCGTCGAGGATCGCTTCCGGAGTCCGGAACGGCGTGTGGTCGAACTTGGGCGCGAGCAGGTCATAGCCGTGCTCGACGGAGGACAGGGCCTGCGCGGCCAGTTCGCGGAGGGTGGGACCTTGCGGGGTGAACATCGCCCTCAGCTTAGGGGCAGCGCGCGCCCCGGGCGCCGGTCTAGGGTCCCGTTCATGACTTCGTTCCGTCCCGCCCCCGCCTGGCTGGCCGACGCCGTCTTCTACCAGATCTATCCACAGTCCTTCGCCGACTCCGACGGCGACGGCATCGGCGACTTCAACGGGATCGCCGAGCGCCTCGACCACCTCGCGTGGCTGGGCGTGAACACCGTGTGGCTGAACCCGTGCTTCGTCTCACCGTTCCGCGACGCCGGGTACGACGTCAGCGACTACCTGGCCGTCGCACCCCGCTACGGCTCCCTTGACGACCTGGCCAAGCTGGTCGACGAGGCGGGCCGGCGCGGCATCCGGGTCCTGCTGGATCTCGTGGCAGGGCACACCTCCGACGAGCACCCGTGGTTCGAGGCCGCCGCGAACGATCCGGCCGACGACCGGTACATCTGGTCGTCCGAGGGCCGTCCCGGCGGCTTCGTCCCCTCCCCCGGCACCCGTCCGGGCGCGTACCTGCCGAACTTCTTCGCCTTCCAGCCCGCCCTCAACTTCGGCTACGCGCGGGCGAATCCGGCCGAACCCTGGCGCCTGCCGGTCGACGCCGAGGGACCGCGCGCCAACCGGGCGGCGCTGCGCACGATCATGGACCACTGGCTGGGGCTCGGCCTGTCCGGCTTCCGTGTCGACATGGCCGCCTCGCTCGTCAAGGACGACCCGAACAAAACGGAAACCGCCAAGGTCTGGGCCGAGTTGCGGCACTGGCTGGACGACGCGCATCCGGACGCGGTGCTGCTCTCGGAGTGGGGCGAGCCGGAGGTGTCCGTCCCGGCGGGCTTCCACGCGGACTTCTTCCTCCAGTTCGGCGGCCCTACCGACGGCCTCGCCCTGCGCTCGCTGTGGAGCAATGGCGAGGGGACGGTCAACGAGAGCTGGGACCCGCTCGACTGCTTCTTCGACCGCAGCGGCCGGGGTTCACCGCGCCCCTTCCTCGAAGCCTGGGAGAAGGCGTCCACCGCGCTCGGTGCGAGCGGCTTCATCTCCCTGCCCACCGCCAACCACGACTTCTCCCGCCTCAACTGCGGCCCGCGCACACCCGAGCAACTGCCCGCCGCCTTCGCGTTCCAGCTCACCTGGCCGACGCTCCCGGCGATCTACTACGGCGACGAGATCGGCATGCGCTACCTTCCGGGCCTGCCCGACCAGGAGGGCAGCGTTCTCGGTCCCCGCTACAACCGCGCGGGCTCCCGCACACCGATGCAGTGGGACGAGGGCCCGAACACCGGTTTCTCCACCGCCGCGCCGGACCGCCTCTACCTCCCCGTGGACCCGTCGCCCACCCGCCCGACCGTCGCCGCCCAGCGCGCCGACGAGACCTCGCTCCTCCACCTCGTACGCCGCCTCGTCACCCTGCGCACCCACACCCCGCAGCTCGGCTCCCGGGGCTCGGTGGAGGTGGTGCACGCCGGCCATCCGTTCGTGTACCTGCGCGGCGGAAGGTACCTCGTGATCATCAACCCACAGGAACAGAAGGCGAGTTGCGCCTACGACAGTGCTCGCGCCGGGACGCCGGTAGAAGCCGACGGGGTCACGGTGAACGGCTCCACGATCACCGCCGAGGGTTTCGCGTACGGGATCTTCGACCTGGGCCCCGGCCGCTAGGCCCTGTCGTCAAATTCCCGTCTGCCCCGCGACGCCATGCACGCACTCTCACCGCACCAGGCACAGACCCAAGTACGTCCAGTACGAGGGC
>NZ_JBEYFS010000015.1:58295-82264 GCF_040634475.1 Streptomyces sp. NPDC007095 | reverse complement strand
GTCTCGGCGCCGATGAAGCCGCCGCCGATGACGACAACACTGCGCGGGCCCCGGGAGCCGACGGGCCACCCCTCACCGAAACGCCCTTGCTGCTACTGCGGCGTCATCCGCTCCGCCACGTCCGGATGCTCCTTCAGCCAGGTGGCGACGGCCGCCTCCTCATGGCCCTGGCCGCGCTGCTTGATCTCGCTCTCCAGGGTGCCGAGCTCGGACTCGCTCATCCTGAAGTTCTTGATCCACTTGGTGAGCTGCGGGTACCGCTCGGGGAACTTCTTGCTGGAGATGGTCCGGATGGTGTTCCCCTCGCCGAAGAGCTTCTTGTCGTCGGCGAGCTTGGTGAGCTTGTACTCGCTGTACGCCCAGTGCGGGGACCACAGGACGACAGCGACCGGCTGCTTCTTGGCGTACGCGCGCTTCAGCTCGGCCAGCATCGCGGGCGTGGAGCCGTCGACGACCTTGTACTCCTTGTCCAGGCCGTAGCCCGGAAGGACCTTCGTCTTCAGGAGGTTCATCTCGCCGGTGCCAGGCTCGATGCCGATGATCCGGCCGCCGAAGGTGCCCGCCTTGCCCTTGAGGTCCGCGAGGGACTTGACGTCCTTCACGTACGAGGGCACGGCGATCTCCAGCGAGGTCGGCCGGTACCAGGTGCCCAGGTCTCTCAGGTCGTTCTTGTGCTGGTCCCAGTAGTTCGACTGGGCGTAAGGCAGCCAGGCGTCGAAGTTGAGGTCCAGGTCGCCGGAGGCGAGGCCGGTGTAGACGGGGCCGACGTCCATCTGCTTGAGGTTCAGCGTGTAGCCGCGCCGCGCCAGGACGTTCTTCCAGAGGTAGGTGACGGCGACGTCCTCGTCCCAGGGGAACCAGGCCACGTCCAGCGGGCGCTTCGTCTCGGCAGCGGCCGCGGAGCTCTTGACCGGGGCCAGCTTGTCGACGACTCCGGGGTTCCGCTTCAGCCAGGCGCGCACCGCGTCCTGCTGCTTGCCCTTGCCCACCTTGTTGATCTCCGCCTCGAGACCGGTGAGCTGCTTCTCCGTCATCCTGAAGTTCTTCAGCCACCGCCCGACGACCGGGTTGTCCTGCGCGAAGCCCTTGCGGGAGAGCGTGTGCACTCCGTCGCCCTTGCCCCAGGCGCCCTTCGGGTCCTTGAGCTTCTTCAAGTCGTAGTCGCTGTAGGCCCAGTGCGGCGACCAGAGGGTGACGACGATCGGCTCCTTCTTGGCGTACGCGCGCTTCAGCTCGGCCAGCATCGCGGGCGTGGAGCTGTCGACGACCTTGTACTCCTTGTCGAGGCCGTAGTCCTTCAGGACCTTGCTCTTGAGCAGGCCCATCATTCCGGCGCTGGACTCGATGCCGGTGATCTCGCCACCGAAGGTGCCTGCCTTGCCCTTGAGGTCCGCCAGGGAGTCGACGCCCTTCATGTACGAGGGGACGCTCAGCTCCAGCGAGGTGGGGCCGTACCAGGAGCCCAGGTCGTCGAGCTTGCTGCCGTACTTCTTCCAGTACTGCTCGTGGGTGGTCGGCAGCCAGGAGTCCGTCTCGAAGTCGATGTCGCCCTGGGAGAGGGAGGTGTACAGCGGGCCCGCGTCGAACTGCTTGGCGTCGACCTGGAAGCCGCGCTCCTCGAGGATCTCCTTCCACAGGAAGGTGGAGGCGACTCCCTCGTCCCACGGGATGTAGCCGATGGTGATCTTCTTGCCCTGGCCGACGTTCTGGCCGTCGGCCGCGGTGGACGTCGAGTCGGTCCCGCCGAACATGCCCATACCGCCCGCGACCAGCGCGAGCACGACGACACCGATCACGGCGACGGTCGCGCGGGGGCGGTAGGACCAGATCTTCAGGCCCTGCGCGGCGCGCAGCTTGGCGGCGGCACGGCGGCCGAGCGGGGAGACCTGGGTACCCAGGGCGCTGGTCATGCGGTCCAGGTAGATCGCCAGGATGACGATGGCCACGCCCGCCTCGGAGCCGAGGCCGACGTTCAGCTGCCCGATGGCCTCGTTGACGTCGCCGCCGAGGCCGCCGGTGCCGACCATGCCCGCGATGGCGGCCATGGACAGGCCCAGCATGATGACCTGGTTGACGCCTGCCATCACCGTGGGCAGTGCGAGCGGCAGCTGGATGCGCAGCAGGGTGTCACGGGGCGTGGTGCCGAACGCGTCGGCGGCCTCCACGAGTTCCTTGTCGACCTGGCGGATGCCCAGCTCGGTCATGCGGACGCCGGGGGCCAGCGCGAAGATCAGGGTGGCCACGATGCCGGCCGGGGCGCCGGTGCCGAAGAACAGGATCGCCGGGATGAGATAGATCATCGCGGGCAGCGTCTGCATGAAGTCCAGCACCGGGCGGACGATGCCGCTGACCCGGTCGGAGCGCGCCGCCCAGATGCCCACGGGTACCGAGACGACGAGCGCGATGAGCGTGGCGACGAGGACCAGCGAGAGGGTCACCATCGCGTCCTCCCACAGTTCGAGGGAGTCGATGAACGCGAATCCCACGAAGGTGAGGACACCGGCGGAGGTACCGCGCAGCCAGAACGCGATCACCGCGAAGATGCCCGCGAGGAGGAGCGGTTCGGGGGCCTGGAGGACGGCGTCGATGCCGTCGTACGTGCCCTGGAAGACGGTCTTGAAGAAGTCGAAGAGCCACGCCATGTGGTTCAGCAGCCAGTCGACGGCGCTGTTGACCCAGTCGCCGAAGGGAATCCTAGGCACCGGCCGCCACCGCCTCGTCCCGAGGACTGGCACAGCGTGCGGGCGTCCCCTGCTCGTCGCCGAGGAAGGCGACGAGGCGCTGCGGGTGGACGACGCCGACGAGTTCGCCTCGCCCGTCCAGTACGGCCACCGGGTGCGTGAGGCGGGCGCTGATCGCGCAGAGGTCCACGAAGGGGGTGTCGGGCGTGGCGCTCTCGCAGTCGCAGTCCGCCTCGTCGCCGCGTACGTCGGTGTCCATGACGGCTCCGGCGGTCAGAACCCGGGAGCGGTCGACGTCCTGGGTGAAGGAGGCGACGTAGTCGTTCGCGGGACGGACGAGGATGTCCTCGGCGGTGCCGGTCTGGACGATGCGGCCGTCGCGCATGACGGCGATCCGGTCGCCGAGGCGCATCGCCTCGTTGAGGTCGTGGGTGATGAAGACGATGGTCTTCTTGAGCTTCTTCTGGAGCTCGATCAGCTGGTCCTGCATGTCACGGCGGATCAGCGGGTCCAGGGCGCTGAACGACTCGTCCATCAGCAGCAGATCGGCGTCGGTGGCGAGCGCGCGGGCGAGGCCGACGCGCTGCTGCATACCGCCGGACAGCTCGTCGGGCCAGGACTTCTCCCAGCCGGCGAGCCCGGCCAGCTCCAGCGCCCTGGTGGCGCGTTCCTTGCGCTCGGCGCTCGGCACGCCCTGGACTTCCAGGCCGTAGGCCGCGTTCTCCAGGACGCTGCGGTGCGGGAAGAGCGCGAAGTGCTGGAAGACCATGCTGATCTTCTTCGAGCGGACCTCGCGCAGCGCGCGGGCGCTGAGCGCGGTCAGGTCCTGACCGTCGAAACGCACCTGGCCCGCGGTGGGCTCCAGGAGTCCGTTGAGCATGCGCAGGAGGGTGGACTTGCCGGATCCGGACAGGCCCATGACGACGAAGATCTGGCCGGGTTCCACCGTGAAGGAGGCGTCGATCACGGCAGCCGTGGTGCCGTCGGCGCGCAGTTCCTCGCGGTCGGCTCCCTGGCGGAGCCGCTCCACCGCGGCGTCGGGTCGTCTCCCGAACACCTTGTACAAATGCTCGGCCTCAAGCCTGGATGACACGTGTGCCTCTCGATCGGACAGTTGAAAAAGCAACCGGGGTTGTCCCGGTGCCGCGCCTGCCCGCACTTACACGGAGCAAACACAGGAGTGGTCCAGGTCACTGTCAGTGGCGTACGGCATGATGCGAGGCGTGACCAGACGCCTGATGCTGCTCGACACCGCTTCCCTGTACTTCCGGGCCTACTTCGGGGTCCCCGACTCGGTGAGGGCCCCGGACGGCACGCCCGTGAACGCCGTGCGCGGGCTGCTCGACTTCATCGACCGGCTGGTCAAGGACCACCGCCCCGACGATCTGGTGGCCTGCATGGACGCGGACTGGCGCCCGCAGTGGCGGGTCGACCTGATCCCCTCGTACAAGGCGCATCGCGTCGCCGTGGAGACCGAGGCCGGCCGTCCGGACGAGGAGGAGGTGCCGGACACGCTCTCCCCGCAGGTGCCGGTCATCGAGGAGGTCCTCGACGCGCTGGGCATCGCGCGCGTGGGAGTCGAGGGGTACGAGGCGGACGATGTGATCGGCACCTTCACGGGGCGCGCCGGCGGCCCGGTCGACATCGTCACCGGCGACCGCGACCTCTATCAACTCGTCGACGACAAGCGGGGGGTGCGCGTCCTGTATCCCCTCAAGGGTGTGGGCACGCTCCAGCTCACCGACGAGACCTGGCTGCGCGAGAAGTACGGGGTCGACGGCTCCGGATACGCGGATCTGGCGCTGCTGCGCGGCGACCCGAGCGACGGTCTGCCGGGGGTGCCGGGGATCGGTGAGAAGACGGCGGCCAAGCTGCTCGACCAGTTCGGTGACCTGGCCTCGATCATGGCGGCGGTCGACGATCCGAAGGCGAAGCTGACGCCTTCTCAGCGCAAGCGACTCGACGAGTCGCGGCCGTATGTCGCGGTCGCGCCCAAGGTCGTGCGGGTCGCCGGTGACGTTCCCTTGCCGGACGTCGACACGGCGTTGCCGCACGCGCCGCGCGACCCGGGCGCGCTGGAGGGACTGGCCGCGCGCTGGGGTCTGGGCGGCTCGCTGCAGCGGTTGCTCAGCACGCTCGGCGAGTGAGCGGGAGCGAGCTGAAGTGACGTTCCCACCTGAAAGAGTGACATTCTCAGTTTAGGGTAGCCTTACTCGCAGAGCGGGACTCGACCCCGGCCACCGCGCGGCTCGAGCCCTGGCGTGGGGGGCTCATGGGCTTCTCACGCGGGGGGTGTTAACTAGGAGAGAGATGCTAACTTAGGTAAGCCTAAGCGAGTGAACGAGGAGGCCGTCATGGCAGAGCGTCCGGCACGCAGGTCCAGGAAGCCCCACTCCGCGCACGTCGTGCGGACCGAGCGGTTGACCCCCCACATGCAGCGTGTCGTGCTGGGCGGCGAGGGCCTCGCCGAGTTCACCGCGGGCACCAGCACCGACCACTATGTGAAGTTGCTGTTCGCCCCGGGGGGTGTCACCTACCCCGAGCCCTTCGACATGGAGCGGATCCGCGAGGAACTCCCGCGCGAGCAGTGGCCGGTGACCCGGACGTACACCGTGCGTGCCTGGGACCCCGAACTGCGCGAGCTGACGCTCGACTTCGTCGTGCACGGCGACGAGGGCCTGGCCGGGCCGTGGGCGGCGCGCGTCCAGCCGGGCGAGGTCGTGCGGTTCATGGGTCCAGGTGGCGCATACGCGCCCGACGCGAGCGCCGACTGGCATCTGCTCGCCGGTGACGAGAGCGCACTGCCCGCGATCAGTGCCGCCCTGGAGGCACTGCCGGAGGGCGCCGTGGCCCGCGCCTTCGTGGAGATCTCCGGGCGTGAGGAGGAGCAGAAGATCGACTCCGACGTGGGGGTCGTCTGGCTGCACCGCGGGGACCGGCCGCTCGGCGAGGCCCTGGTGGAGGCCGTCCGCGCCCTCGACTTCCCGGCGGGCCGGGTGCACGCGTTCGTGCACGGCGAGGCGGGCTTCGTGAAGGAGCTGCGCCGGCTGCTGCGGGTCGAACGCGAGATCCCGCGCGAGGACCTGTCGATCTCCGGCTACTGGCGTCTTGGGCACAACGAGGACGGCTGGCAGGCGTCCAAGCGGGACTGGAACGCGCAGGTGGAGGCGGAGCAGGAGACGACCGTGCCGGCCGCCTCCTGACTCCCGCCCCCTCGTGTCACTCAGGACACCGGCCCCCGGCCCCTCGGGGTCACACGGAACGCTGGTACGACCTGAACGTACGGATCGACAGCCACACCGCCGCCACGGCCAGCGCGAGCAGCGCCCCCGAGCGGCCGAGCACGACACCCCAGTCGGGGTGCTCGGACATCGCCGACCGCCCCGCCACCATCGCCCAGTTGAGCGGATTGAAGTCGGCGATGTGCCGCATCCAGCCGGGCATCTGGGACGGGGCCATGAAGGCCGAGGAGAGGAAGGTCAGCGGCAGCAGCAGGAACGTGTTGATGCCGATGATCGACTCCCGCTCCCGGACCAGCATGCCCAGCGCGTTGGACAGCGCCCCGAAGACCGTGCCCAGCAGGACCGAGGCGACGATCAGGATCGCGATACCGCCGATGCCGCCCGGGTAGTCCGCGCCGCCCAGCAGGCCGAGCAGCACGATGATGACCGACTGCAGGGCGGTGATCAGGCCGTTGTTGACGACGTTGCCGTTCATCAGGGCGGCCCGGCTGACGGGCGTGGTCAGAAAGCGGTCGAGGGTGCCGCGCTGGATCTCGTCGAGCGTGCCCATGCCCGCCCACATGTTGGAGCTGAGCGCGCTCATCACGACCACCCCCGGCACGAGGTAGTCCAGATACGAGGTGGTGCCGAAGCCTCCGAGTTCGACGACCTTCTTGAAGAGGTTGCCGAACAGGAACAGCCAGATCACCGGCTGGATCAGGGTGATGATCGCGTAGGCGGGCTGACGTGCGAACACCATCAGCTGGCGCCGGGTCATGTACCAGGTCTGGGAGACGGCGATACTCATCGGACACCTCCGGCGAGGACGAGGTTCTCGGCGCCTTCCGCTTCCGCCTCCGCGTAACGGCGGCCCGCGTAGCGGAGGTAGACGTCGTCGAGCGAGGGACGGGCGACGGTCGCGGCGGCGACCCCGACCCCGGCCCGCTCCAGCACCCCGAGCAGGGCGGGCATCGTGGCGGCCCCGTCATCGGCGCGGACACTGACACGACGGCCCTCGAACAGCGCCTCGTGCACGCCCGGCAACCCGGTGAGGGCGCCGCTCAGCAGCGTACGACCGGCGTCTCCCAGGGCTTCACGCAGTTCCACGTGGACGGCGTCACCGCGGAGTTCGCCCTTCAGGGCGTCCGGGGTGCCCTCGACCACGACACGCCCGCGGTCGACGATCGCGATGCGCTCGGCGAGCCGGTCGGCCTCCTCCAGGTAGTGCGTGGTGAGCAGGATGCTCAGCCCCTCGTCGCCGGCGAGGCGGGCGATCTCGTCCCACATCGCGGTGCGCGCCTCGGGGTCGAGTCCGGTGGTGGGCTCGTCGAGGAAGAGCACCTCGGGGCGGTGGACGAGACCGAGCGCCACGTCGAGCCGGCGCCGCATGCCGCCCGAGTAGCCCTTGACCGGGCGCCGGGCCGCGTCGGCGAGCTTGAAGCGGTCGAGCAGTTCGTCCACCCGGCGGTTCAGCCCTGCACCCTTCAAGCCGTAGAGCCTGCCCTGGAGTTGGAGGTTCTCCCGGCCGGTCGCCACCGGGTCGGCGCCGGAGTTCTGGGCGACGACGCCGATCGCGCGGCGCACCCGGTCCGGATGGCGCAGCACGTCGTGCCCGGCCACGGTGGCGGTGCCCGAGTCGGGGCGGGCCAGGGTGGTGAGGATCTTGACGGTGGTGGACTTGCCGGCGCCGTTCGGGCCGAGCAGGCCGAAGACGGTGCCGGTCTCGACGGTGACGTCCATGCCGTTGAGCGCGGTGACGTCACCCGGATAGGTCTTGATCAGCTGACGCGCCTCGACCGCGGGCGCACGGGTACTGCTCATGACGACTGCTCTCCTGTGTGAGCGGTGATCTCGGGTGGGTATGCCGAGCCGATCCGCGTGAAGAGCGCCGGGCTATCCTGGGTGTGCCGCACCTCGATGGCCCGGAGCTGCCTCACGGCGGGTTCGGTTCGGGGTTCGAGACCCTGGCGGGGCTGCTGCAACAGCTCTGCCGGGGTCATTTCTCTGTTCGGCTAAGGCCTTTCGACCTCACCGGCTTCCAGCTTCAGGTACTCCTCGGGGACCTCCCCCGTCTCACTGAAGGACCGCCACTCCTTGACGCCCGGAAACGTGCCCGCCGTGACCTCCGCGAGGAAGCCGCGGACCCATTCCGCCTCCGCCTCGATCATGTGCAGCTTGAACTCGGACTCGATCAGGAAGAGCCGGGGCAGCGTCTCGTACAGCTTCTCCAGGCCGCCGCGCAGACTCGCGGCCCGCACCTCCAGCATGTTGAGCCGCTCCCCCAACAGGCGTGCCACCTCGTCGGGATGGAGCACGCCCATCAGTGAGAGCGCGGCCTCGAAGATCGGATACTCCTGCGCCGGGACGGCGAGCAGGTCCGACAGCCACTCGGTGGCCTCCGCACGTCCGGCGTCCGTGATGCCGTACAGCGTGCGCTCGGGGCGGTTGCCCTGTCGCTGCACCTCCGCGACCTCGACGAAGCCGTGCTTCTCCAGGTTCTGCACGACGGTGTAGAGCGAGCCGTAGTTGATCTTCAGGCTGGTGTCCTTGCCCCGTCGGCGCAGGGTCTGGGCGATCTCGTACGGATGCATCGGCTTCTCGGTGAGCAACACCATGACCGCGAGCGCCAGCGGATTGCTCAGCTTGCGGCGTTTCGTCGCCACGATGACCTCACCTCGTCTCCGAATATCCGTAGCCGAACATATCGCGTGTGCGCGGCGGGCGTCAATACACACGATGTATCGCGATTCCCTTCGGGCCGCAAGGGAGTGAGGACTTAGGCCCGACCCCGACACGGCCGTGTCACGCGAGCGAAACAGGCACTCCCTAATTTCTGTCACCCGACAGGAATACCGCCCACCCTTCCGCGCCGAAGGCAGGTGCCGCCGTGACCACCACCGCCCCCTCCGACGTACGCCCCGACCCTCCGGAGTCCTCCGGCGACCGCTCCCTGGCCGAGTTCGGATACCGCCAGGAGCTGCACCGCAGCCTCGGCAGGTACGCCTCTTTCGCCGCCGGCTTCTCCTTCATCTCCGTCCTGACGACCGTCTTCCAGTTCTTCGCCTTCGGGTACGCGTTCGGCGGCCCCGTCTTCTTCTGGACCTGGCCGGCCGTGCTGGTGGGCCAGTTGACGGTCGCCGCCTGCTTCGCGGAGCTGGCCGCGCGCTATCCGATCTCGGGCGCGATCTACCAGTGGTCCTCGCGCCTGTCGAACCTCTCCTTCGGCTGGTTCGCCGGCTGGATCATGGTGATCGGGCAGATCGTGGTGGTCGCGGCGGCGGCGCTCGCGCTGCAGATGGTGCTGCCCGCGATCTGGTCCGGCTTCCAGCTGGTCGGCAGCGATCCGGCCCCCACCAGCCCCGACGGCGCTGCCAACGCGGCGGTCCTCGGCGTGATCCTGCTCGTGCTGACCACGCTGGTGAACGTCATCGACAACCGGGTGATGTCGATGATCAACCGGATCGGTGTCACCGCCGAGATCATCGGCGCCGTCCTGATCATCGTGCTCCTGCTCACCCACTCCGAGCGCTCCCCCGGCATCACCTTCCACACCGGCCAGGGCAGCACCGGCCTGTTCGGGGCGCTGATGGTGGGCTCGTTCATGGCCGCGTACGTCATGATCGGCTTCGACAGCGCCGGTGAGATGAGCGAGGAGACCCACGACCCGCGCCGCACCGCTCCCCGCACGATCCTCACCGCGCTCGGCGCGGCGGGTCTGCTCGGCGGTCTCATCGTGCTCGCCGGTCTGCTCGCGGCGCCCAGCCTCACCGACGGCCGTCTCGGCGTCGACGGTCTGAGCTACGTCCTGACCAGCAGCCTCGGCGACGGGGTCGGCCGCGCGCTGCTCGCCGACGTCGTGGTGGCCATCGCGGTGGCGACCCTGGCGATCCAGACCGCCGCCTGCCGCATGCTCTTCTCGATGGCCCGCGACCACCAGCTCCCCTTCTCCGGCCGCCTCTCCAAGGTCAACCCGCGCACCGGCATGCCGAGCGCCCCCGCCCTGGTCGTCGGCGTCCTCGCAGCCGCCCTGCTGCTTCTCAACTTCGCCTCCCCGGACGCCTTCCTGGCGATCGGCACCACCTGCATCGTGATGCTGTACCTGGCGTACGCGATGGTGACCGGTCCGCTGCTGGTCCGCCGGCTGCGCGGGCAGTTCACCGCCGACGGCACCGACGAGAGGGGCGCCCCGCTCTTCTCGCTGGGCCGCTGGGGCGTCCCCGTCAACGCGGTCGCCCTCGTCTACGGCCTCTTCATGACCGTCAACCTCGCCTGGCCGCGCGCGGCGGTGTACGACCCGGCCGGCGGGCACTGGTACTTCCAGTGGTTCACGGTGCTGTTCCTGGGCCTGACCCTGGTCGCGGGCGCCGCCTACCGGGCCTACCGGGCGCGGACACCGGTGGCCGAGACTCCCGAGGTGGTCCCGGCCTCGTACGCCTGAACCCCTCCCCCGCCCGAGCCTCGTACGCTTGACCAGGTGAGACGCAGACCCCGGATCCCGCCCTCCCCCCTGCCGCAGCGCGAGGGAGTCGACCCCGTGCGGGTCAGGCTGCCGCGGGACGGGGGGTGGGCCACCGTGCGGGAGCATCTGGTGGAGCGGCTCGCGGCGGGGGACGGGGTGATCGACGGGATGTTCGGGGACGGGCTGATCGTCGGCGCCGACGGCCGGCCGGTGGCGCCCGACGCGGCCTACGAGCCGGGGATGTTCGTGTGGTTCCACCGGGAGCTGCCCGACGAGGAACCGGTGCCGTTCGCCCTCGACGTGGTGTACCGCGACGAGCACATCGTCGTCGCCGACAAGCCGCACTTCCTCGCCACCACCCCGCGCGGGGCCCACGTCACCGAGACCGCGCTGGCCCGGCTGCGGCGAGAGCTCGGCCTGCCGACGCTCGGCGCCGCGCACCGGCTGGACCGCCTCACCGCCGGGCTCGTGCTGTTCACCGTGCGGCCCGAGGAGCGCGGCGCCTACCAGACGCTGTTCCGCGACCGGCTGGTCCGCAAGGAGTACGAGGCGGTGGCCCCGTACGACGCGGGGCTCGCGCTGCCGCGGACGGTCACCAGCCGGATCGTGAAGGAGCGCGGGGTGCTGGCCGCGCGCGAGGTGGCGGGCGAGCCGAACGCTCTCACGGAGGTCGAACTCACCGACCACCGCGACGGACTCGGGCGCTACCGCCTGCTGCCGAGCACCGGGCAGACCCATCAACTGCGTGTGCACATGAACGCGTTGGGTGTGCCGATCCTCGGCGATCCGCTCTACCCGGTGGTGACCGGCCCCGTGCCGGCCGGCGACTTCCGGCGCCCGCTCCAACTGCTCGCGCGGGTGCTGGAGTTCACCGATCCGGTCACGGGACGCGCGCACCGGTTCGTCAGTGGGCGGGTGCTGCGGGCCTGGTCCTCCTGCGACGACTGGGCCCAGGGGGCCTGATCGTCCGCGGCCGGGCTCAGTAGCCCCGCCACCAGCGCAGGAAGCGCTGCCAGGCGCCGGGACGGCGCACGGGTTCCGGTGTCGCCGGCGGGGCCGGAGGTGCCACGGGCACCGGGGCGGGCGCCGTCGTCGGCTCGTCCGTCGTGACCTCCAGGCTCGGCCGCTGCCGCGGGACGGGGTTGATGGAGGGCACTTCCTCGACGTCCTGCGGCGCCTGCGGCGCGAAGTACACCGGAAGCTCCACCAGGTGGCGCGAGGACATCGACGAGCGCCAGCGCAACTCGTCCTCGTCACCGTCGAGTTCGACGTCGGGCAGCCGGATCAGCAGTGCCTCGACCCCGACGTCCGCGATGGCACGGCCGATGTCCTGGCCCGGGCACTCGTGGGGTCCGCCGCCGAAGGCGAGGTGGGCGCGGTTGCCCATCATGTTGGCCTTGAGGTCGGGACGCACCTTGGGGTCGATGTTACCCGGCGCGATCCCCAGGATCAGGCCGTCGCCCCGGCGGATCTGCCGGCCGCCCAACTCCGTGTCCTGCTTGGCGAAGTAGCCGAGGACCGCGCTGAACGGCGGCTCGTCCCACAGGGACTGCTCGACCGCCTGGGGCACCGTCATCTGGCCGCCGTTCAGCTGGGCGCGGAAGCGCGGGTCGGTGAGCACCACGCGCAGCACGTTGGCGAGCAGGTTGGCCGTGGCCTCGTACGCGGCGAGCAGCACCAGGCGCAGGTGCTGGGAGACCTCGTCGTCGGTGAGCTGGGCCGGGTGGTTGATCAGGACGCTGGTGAAGTCCCCGGAGGTCTCGGCCCGGCGCCGGGCGGTGTGCCGGATCAGGATGTTCATGACGTACTCGTTGCTGGCGATCGCGGTCTCGGTTCCCCTGAGCAGGTCGCGGGTGGCCTGCACCAGCCGGTCGTCGTACTCGTCGGGCATGCCGAGGATCTCGCACAGCACGGCCATCGGAAGGTGCTCGGCGAACTGGCTGACCAGGTCGGCCCGGCCCTTCTCGCAGAACCGGTTGACGAGCAGCTGGGTCGCGCGGTTGATGTGCCGCCGGATGGTGCGGTGGTTGATGGTCGACATGGCGCCCATGACCGCGCCGCGCAGCCGCAGGTGTTCGTCGCCCTCGGCGTGGGAACAGATGGGCTGCCAGGCGATGTGCGGCGCGAGGGGGTGGTCGGCGCCGGCGGTGCCGTCCTGGACGGCCTTCCACAGCCGGCTGTCCCGGGAGAAGTGCGTGGGGGAACTCACCAGGTGCAGGTTCTCGGCGTGGCCGAGCACCACCCAGATCGGCACGTCGTTGTGGAGCAGGACGGGGGCGACCGCACCGTGCTCCTGACGGAGTTTCTCGTACAGGTCTCCCAGGTCGTCCGCCTCGGGGCCGTACAGCCGGTGCAGTCCGCCGGGACCGAGGCCGTGGGCGGGGCAGCCGGGCGGCGGGGTGAGCGTACGGTCGTCCGTACCGGCCGGGAAGTGGGATTCAGACGTCACGGTGATCGCTCCGAAACTGAAGTGGATCCGGTGTCTTGGGGGTGTCCGGGTTCTTGGGGATGTCCGGGTTCTTGGCGGTGTCCGGGTTCTTGGCGGTGTCCGGGTTCTTGGCGGTGTCCGGGTTCTTGGGGGTGGTCCGGTGTCTTGGGGGTGGTCCGGTGTCTTGGGGGTGGTCCGGTGTCTTGGGGGTGGTCCGGTGTCTTGGGACGGGGGTGGCTGCCGCCGCGGGCATCAGGCGCGGGCCTGGCTCATCGTGAGCGAGTACAGGAAGTGCATCAGCGTCATCAGGACGTCCCGGCTGGAGGCCCGGCGGCGCGCGTCGCACTGCACGATCGGGATGTCCTCTGGCAGGTCGAGCGCGGTGCGCAGCTCCTCGATCGGATAGTCGGGCGCGTCCGGGAAGGTGTTTATGGCGACGACGAACGGCACACCGCGCTCCTCCAGACGGCCGATCACATCGAAGCTGACTTCCAGCCGGCGGGTGTCGATCAGTACGACCGCGCCGAGCGCGCCTTCGAAGAGGCCGTTCCACAGGAACCAGAAGCGTTCCTGGCCGGGGGTGCCGAAGAGGTAGAGCACCAGTTGTTCCGTGATGCTGATGCGGCCGAAGTCCATGGCGACGGTGGTCGCGGTCTTGGTCTCCGAGCCGTAGTTGTCGTCGATGCCGATGCCGGCCTGCGTCATGGTCTCCTCGGTGGTCAGCGGTTTGATCTCGCTGACGGCACCCACCATGGTCGTCTTGCCGACTCCGAACCCGCCCACGATCACGATCTTCACGGCGGCTTGCGCCGAGTGCGGCAGATGGTCCTCGGCGCGCGGGCCGGTGATCGTCTCAGAGCTTTTGAAGTCCATGCATCACCGCTTCGAGGAGGGAACGGTCGGGCAGCGCCGAGCGGACGATCGGGGCGCGTGCCTGTACCAGTTCGGCCGCCAGCAGCTCGGTGAGCAGGACGGTCACCACGCTGAACGGCAGATTGAGATAGGCCGAGAGCTCGGCCACGGACAGAGGGGCCTGGCAGAGCCGGAGCAGCGCCGACTGCTCCGGCTGGGTGGTGGGCGTCGGCGCGTCGGCACGCGCCACGATCAAGGTGACCAGATCCAGCTCGGCCCGTTCGCCCGCCTCGCCCCCACCGGTGAGCAGATACAGGCGCCCGGGGTTCTTGGGGTCCTCTTCCTCACCGTCTTCCTCACCCTCTTGGGGAGGCCGCTCCTGGGGAGGCTCGGTGAACTCTTCCTTGGGGTATCGCCGCCGGCGTTGCGGAGGAGTCATACGGTCTGCCCGTTGCGCCTCGGCGGACTGGTCAGATGGGCGCCGATCCGGGCGACGAGATCGCTCATGCGGTTGCTCATGAGGCCGGGCTCCGCGATCTGGTTGGCGAGGACCGCGAGATAGGCGTTGGCCCCGGCGGACATCAGATAGAAGTAGCCTCCGTCGATCTCGATGAGGACCATCTTCATCGTGCCGTCGCTGCTGGGAACCTCGCTCGCGACCGCTGTGGCCAGACTCTGCAGGCCCGCGCAGGCCGCGGCGACGCGGTCGGCGGCGTCGGGGTTGCCGCCGTAGCGTGCGATGCGCAGTCCGTCGGCGGAGAGCACCACGATCTGCTGGATACCCGGTACCCCGTCAGCGAGATCCCTGAGCATCCAGTCGAAGTTGTCCCGCTGATGGATCACTTGAGGTCCCCCTCGTCGTCGGCCTCCGAGACCGGCTGGTTCTTGCCGGTGAACGCGTTGGGGTCCGGGTCGCGCTTGAGGCCCTCCCAGAACGCCTCGACCCAGTGCCCCGGTGGCTTCTCCTTCTCCTTCTCCTTCGCCTTCTCCTGCTTCTTCGGGGCGGCGGGCACGGTGCCCCAGGAGGGCGCCGCGGCGGCGGCCTCCGCCGCCGCTTCCTCGGCGGCGACCCGGGCGGCCTCTGCGTAGCGCTCCCTGAGCGGGGTCTTGACCCGGCTGCGGCGCTGCGGCAGGCCGTTGGGCGTCCACTCGGTGACCAGGGGGGCGTCGTCCTCCCTTGACCCGTCGCCCTGCTCGGGGAGGCGGGGTCCTGTGGTCGGGCGGCGCTTCTTCGGCTTGCGGTTGGGCCCCTCGACCCCGTCGGTGTCCATGGTCGCGGTGGAGTTGGCGCCGATGCCGTGGGCGAGGGAGGCCGCCGGGTCCTTGGTGAGCATGTTGCTCGGCACCACGACGACCGCGCGGACACCGCCGTACGCGGACTGCCGGAGCGCGATCGCCATGTCGTACATCTTCGAGAGCCGGCCCACGACGGAGATGCCGAGCCGGGGGGCCTCGCCGAGAACCTGGAGGTCGGTGCCGGCCGCGGCCTGCCGGAGCAGTTCCTCCATCTTGCCGCGGGCCTCGTCGCTGAAGCTGACGCCGGAGTCCTCGATCTCGATGGCGACACCGGTCTGCACCTTGAGGGCGGTCAGGTGCACCTTGCTGTTCGGCGGCGAATAGCGGGTCGCGTTGTCGAGGAGTTCGGCGACCGCGTGGATGACCGGTTCGACGTGGATGCCGTTGACGTTGACTTCGGCGATCGAGTGCAGCTCGATGCGGCGGTACTCGAGGATGCGGGACATCGCGCCGCGCATCACGCTGAACAGCGGTACGGGCTTGGGCCAGTTGCGGCCCGGGCGGCCGCCGCCGAGCACCGCGATGGAGTCGGCGAGGCGGCCGATCAGCGCGGTGCCGTGGTCGATGCGCAGCAGGTCGTCGAAGACCTCGGGGTTGCGCCCGTGGTCCTCCTCCATCTCGCGGAGTTCCTTGTTCTGCTGGTGGACGATCGCCTGCACGCGGCGGGCGATGTTGACGAAGGAGCGGTGCGAGGAGTCGAGCAGCAGCTTCTCGGTGTCCAGCAACTGGAGGAAGGTGCCCAGCAGGTCCCGTTCCACCTCGGAGATCTGGGGCAGGCTGGGGTCGTCGACACCGAAGCGGAGCGCCACCGTGTCGGGGTTCATGCCGCGGTTCATGCGCCTGATCGCGGCGGGCAGGACCTCGTGGTGGAAGCGCACGATGTCCTGGTCGTGGGCGGCGATGCGCTGTTCCAGGTACGCGGTACGGCGGGCCAGTTCGGCGCGCACGGCACGGATGACGCGGCCACGACGTACGGCTTCGGCGGCGACCGCGATCACCAGCAGCGTCGCGATGCCGCCGCACCAGCCGACGGCGGCCCGGGCCGGGCCCGTCACCAGGGCGACGGCGGCCCCGGTCACCGCGGCCATCAGTATGGCCGGCGGCAACAGCACGCGCGCGTAGGGAAGTTCACGGCCACCGGGAGGCGATTGAACACTCACCATGTATGCCCTCTGAGACAAATCGGCTGGGGTAGGGGGGAGTTCGTGGGGGAAACTGCGTGGTCAAACCGAATCTTCGGAACTTTTGGGAACAAGCGCACGAATACATCTCAACTCGGTGCGCCGCGGGCGAGCTTAGTCCGACCGGATCATCGCCGTGTCATATTCAGCAACCGCCTGAAATCGCCCGCACGACAGGAGTACTCTCGGCCATTTGCACGCTCAGGTTTCACGCACACACGGTGAGTAGCGGCGTACGGGCATACGAAAACCGCACCTCCACAGGGCGGTACGTCAGATTCCGGCGATCCGCAGCGCCGCGTCGGCGGTTGCTTCGGCGAAGGCGGACACGGGCCGCTCGGGGTCGGACCGGTGCACGAGGATCACCCCTTCGATGAGACCGAACAGCAGATCCGTCCGCAGATCGAGTTCACTCTTGACGAGCGCGCCACCTGCCGCGGTCGCGGCCAGCAACTGCCGGTAGGTGTCCTTCAACTCGGCCCGTACGGCATGGAAGCCGGCGAAACGCTCGGCGCGCACCTCGGGCAGCAGATACAGCCCGCCCAGGTTGTGCGGGCCCCCACAGAGCAGCTCCACGTCGGTGCGGCACAGCTCCCACAGCCGGCTCCCGGGCGGGGTCGCGTCGTCGGCGAGGAGCTCCCGGGCGAAGGCGAGCGAGGGGGTGACGGTCGACTCCAGGAGCTCGGCGAGCAACTCCTCCTTGCCGGAGACGTAGTGGTACATCGACGCCTGGCGCATACCGGCCCGCTCGGCGACGGCACGGGTGGTCGTGGCGGCGTACCCGCGCGTCGTGAACAACTCGGCGGCGGCGTCGAGCAGTTCGTCCCGCGGCGACAGCCCGCTGTCCGGCCGCTGCGCGGCCCGAGGCCGCCCGACCCGTCGCCCACCACCACTTCCCATGCGTTCGATCCTCGCACACGACACCGCCCCCAAGGGGCGCGAGGAACTGCGCGCCCAGCCACGGACGACCCGCACCTTCAATCCCGCGGCGCGAGCCGTGAGGGGTCGGTAACCGTCCGGCAACACTCGGGACACGGCCCCGACCCTCCCCGCCCCTAATTTCTGTCGAGCGACAGAAATCACCCAGGAGCCGGAGGACTCGCGATGGCGACAGCGACCACTTACGGAGCCCGTGCCCACGCCCGGGCGCAAGAGGGCTCCCGCACGGAGGCCATGCCCGTCGTCCCGGCGAGCGCTTGGCCCGCGCCCCCCTGCGAGGCGGGCCACCTGGTGTGGGCGGAGACGGTGGCGGCCGGCAACTACACGCACAGGGTGCTGGCCCGCGGCACGGAACTCAGGCTCACCGACCTCAGGGGCGACGCCTGCGCACACCTGCTCCTGTACGCCGCCGACCGCCCCTGGGAACGCCTGAACGTGGCGGACACGGTCAAGGTCCAGTGGAACGCCTACCTCGGCGAGGGACAGCTGCTCCTCTCCGACCAGGGCCGCGTCCTCGCCTCCCTGGTCGCCGACACCTCCGGCCGCCACGACACGCTCTGCGGCACCTCCACCCTCGTACGCAACACCCGGCGCTACGGCGACGGAACCCCGCAGTCCGCCTCCCCCGCCGGTCGCGAACTCTTCAAGCTGGCCGCCGCCAAGAACGGCCTCGAACCCCGCGACCTGCCGCCTTCGCTCTCCTTCTTCCAGGGCGTGGAGGTCCGCGACGACGGCTCGCTGGACTTCACCGGTTCCGCGGGCCCCGGCGGCAGCGTGACACTCCGCGCCGAGCAGGACGTGACCGTGCTGATCACGAACGTGCCGCACCCCGCCGACCCCCGCACGGAGTACGTCAGCACTCCGCTGGAGGTCCTCGCCTGGCGCGCGGCCGCGACCGCGCCGGGCGACCCGCTGTGGGAGGCCACGCCCGAGGGCCGCCGCGCCTTCCTGAACACCGCCGAGTTCCTTGCCGCGAGGGGGATCGCATGAAGACCGTGGTTTTGGCCCGGGCCGCCTGGTCCGCCGTCGTCCGCACCGGAGAGACGCTCACCGTCACCGACCTGCACGGCAACCAGGCCGTCGACTTCCTGGTGTACGACGCCCACGACACGACCGTCCGCTACAGCGCGCCCGACACGATCCACGCGCAGGGCAACCTCTTCCTCACCACCGGCAGCGTGCTGATGTCCAACGAGCACACCCCGCTGATGACCGTGGTCGCGGACGAGGTCGGCCGGCACGACACGGTCGGCGGCGCCTGCTCCAAGGAGTCGAACACCCTGCGGTACGGCCACCACACCTGGTCCCAGCACGCCTGCGTGGACAACTTCCTCGCCGAGGGCGCCAAGTACGGCCTCGGCAAGCGCGATCTCGTCTCGAACATCAACTGGTACATGAACGTGCCGGTCGAGAAGGACGGCACCCTCGGCATCGTCGACGGCATCTCGGCCCCGGGGCTCACGCTGACCCTGCGCGCCGAGTGCGACGTTCTCGTGCTGGTCTCCAACTGCCCCCAGATCAACAACCCCTGCAACGGCTTCGAGCCGACCGCGGTGGAAATGACCATCGAGGCGAGCGGGGCGACGGGATGACCTTCGACACCCTGTTGGTCGCCAACCGCGGCGAGATCGCGGTACGGATCATCCGCACGGCCCGCGAACTCGGCCTGCGCACGGTCGCCGTGTACTCCGACGCCGACCGCTCCGCACCCCACGTCCGGCTCGCCGACGAGGCGGTACGGCTGGGGCCCGCGCCCGCGAAGGAGTCGTATCTCGACGCCGACCTCGTCCTGAAGGCGGCCAAGGACACCGGGGCCGGGGCGATCCACCCCGGGTACGGCTTCCTGTCCGAGGACGCGGCCTTCGCGCGGCGCTGCGAGGACGCCGGGATCGTGTTCGTGGGTCCGACGCCGGAGCAGCTGGAGCTGTTCGGGGCGAAGCACACGGCGAGGGCGGCGGCGGAAGCGGCCGGGGTGCCGTTGGCGCCGGGCACGGGACTTCTCCCCGGTCTCACCGAGGCTTTGGAGGCGGCCGCCCGCATCGGCTATCCCGTCATGCTGAAGGCCACCGGCGGTGGTGGTGGCATCGGTATGTCGGCATGTCGCTCCGCCGATGAACTGACCGAGGCGTGGGAGCGGGTACAGCGCGTCGCCGCGGCCTCCTTCTCCTCCGCCGGGGTCTTCCTGGAGCGGCTGGTGGAACACGCCCGCCATGTCGAGGTGCAGGTCTTCGGCGACGGCCTGGGCCGGGTCGTCACCTTCGGCGACCGGGACTGCTCGCTCCAGCGCCGCAACCAGAAGGTGCTGGAGGAGGCCCCGGCACCGGACCTGCCGTCCACCGTGCGCGCCCACCTGGCCTCCTCCGCACGTGACTTGTGTGCCGCTGTCGGATACCGCTCCGCCGGAACCGTCGAGTTCGTCTACGACGCCGCACGCGAGGAGGCGTACTTCCTCGAGGTCAACACCCGCCTCCAGGTGGAGCATCCGGTCACCGAGGAGATCTACGGCGTCGACCTCGTCGCCTGGATGCTGCGGCTCGCGCGCGGGGAGTCGGAGGTCGTCCGCGATCCGGGGGCACCGCGCGGTCACGCCGTCGAGGCCCGGGTGTACGCCGAGGACCCCTCGCGCGACCACCGGCCGAGCTCGGGCCTGCTCACGCGGGTCGAGTTCCCCGGGGGCGTCCGCGTGGACGGCTGGGTGGAGACGGGCACCGAGGTGACCACGTCGTACGACCCGATGCTCGCGAAGGTCATCGCGTACGGCCAGGACCGGGCGCACGCGCTGCAACGCCTCGACGAGGCGCTGGCCAGGACCCGGGTGGACGGCATCGAGACGAACCTGGGGCTGGTGCGGGCCGCACTCGCCGACCCCTCCTTCCGGCGGGCGACGCACTCGACGGCGACGCTGGCCCGAGTCACCGATCCCACTCGGCGCATCGAGGTCGTCTCCGGCGGGACCCTCACCACGGTCCAGGACTGGCCGGGCCGCACCGGCTACTGGCAGGTGGGCGTGCCCCCCTGCGGCCCGATGGACGACCTCTCCTTCCGGCTCGGCAACCGCGCTCTCGGCAACCACGAGGGGGCACCCGGCCTGGAGTGCACCCTCCAGGGGCCGACCCTGCGCTTCACCCACGCCACGACGGTCTGCGTCACGGGCGCACCGGCGCGGGTGACCGTGGACGGCGCGGCGGTCGCGCAGTGGGAACCTGTGACGGTACCGGCGGGGGCCCTGCTGGAGGTCGGTTCCCCCACCGAACACGGCCTGCGCACCTACGTGCTCTTCGCGGGCGGGGGCCTGGACGTACCGGCGTTCCTCGGCAGCGCGTCCACGTTCACGCTGGGCCGGTTCGGCGGACACGGGGGCCGCGCCCTGAGGACGGGTGACGTACTGCACGGCGGCTCGGCGACGGATCACGGGGCGCCGGTACCGGCCGGTGATCGCCCCGGGTTCTCCTCCAGCTGGCGGGTCGGCGCGCTCGAAGGCCCGCACGCCGCACCGGAGTTCTTCACCAAGGACGACATCCACGACTTCTACGCCGCCGACTGGAAGGTCCACTTCAACTCGGCGCGCACGGGCGTACGGCTGGTCGGCCCGAAGCCCCGCTGGGCGCGCACGGACGGCGGCGAGGCGGGCCTGCACCCGTCCAACATCCACGACACGCCGTACTCGGTCGGCGCCGTCGACTACACCGGCGACATGCCGGTGCTGCTCGGCCCGGACGGCCCCTCGCTCGGCGGCTTCGTCTGCCCGGCGACGGTCGTCAGTACGGAACGCTGGAAGCTGGGCCAGTTCCGGCCCGGTGACACCGTGCGGTTCGCACCGCTGGCCGACGACGGCTCCCAGCGGCCCGCGATCGTCGACGGCGGGGTGCTCGCACGGGACGGCGACGTGACGTTCCGCCGCAGCGGCGACGACAATCTGCTGGTCGAATTCGGACCGCTGCAACTGGACCTGGCGCTGCGCATGCGGGTCCACGCGCTGATGGAGGCCGTGACCGAGGCCGCGCTCGACGGCGTCACGGACCTGACCCCCGGCATCCGCTCCCTCCAGATCCAGACGGACCCCGGCAGGCTTCCGCAACACGAACTCCTCACCACGGTGCGGGAGATAGCCCGAACACTCCCGCCCAGCGACCAACTGGTCGTGCCCTCCCGCACGGTGCACCTCCCCCTCTCCTGGGACGACCCGGCGACCCGCGAGGCGATCGCCCGCTATATGGCGGGCGTCCGCGACGACGCGCCCTGGTGCCCTTGGAACATCGAGTTCATCCGCCGCGTGAACGGCCTGGACTCGGTGGACGACGTGTACCGCACGGTGTTCGACGCGGAGTACCTCGTCCTGGGCCTGGGCGACGTCTACCTCGGCGCACCGGTGGCCACCCCGCTGGACCCGCGCCACCGCCTGGTGACCACCAAGTACAACCCGGCGCGCACCTGGACCGCCGAGAACTCGGTCGGCATCGGCGGCGCCTACCTGTGCGTCTACGGCATGGAGGGCCCCGGCGGCTACCAGTTCGTCGGCCGTACGACCCAGGTGTGGTCGGGGTGGCAGCAGCGCGGTGCGTTCGAGCCGGGCTCCCCCTGGCTGCTGCGCTTCTTCGACCGCATCAAGTGGTACGCCGTCGATCCCGACGAACTCCTCGGCCTGCGCGCCGACATCATCTCGGGCCGCTTCGTGCCCCGGATCGAGGAGGGCGTCTTCTCACTCGCCGAGTACCAGGACTTCCTCGCCGACCACTCCGCATCCATCGCGGAGTTCCGGGCCAGGCAGGGCGCAGCGTTCTCCGCCGAGCGGGACGCCTGGGAGGCGGCGGGCGAGTTCGACCGCGCGGACGCCGCGTCCACGCCCGCGGCGCCCGCCGCCGAGGTGACCGTCCCCGCGGGCGGCCGCCTGATCGAGGCCGAGTTCGCGGCCTCCGTGTGGCAGCTGAACGTCAAGCCGGGCGACCGGGTGACGACCGGCCAGCCCCTGCTGGCGTTGGAGGCGATGAAGATGGAGTCCAGGCTGCCCGCCCCGATGGACGGAGTGGTCCAACAAGTCCTCACCAAGCCCGGCGCCCAGGTGGAAGCGGGCACAGCGCTGCTGGTCCTGGCACCGATGAGCTGAAAACACGCCCGTGGCCTGTGGGCAGGCGTTCCGCAGGGCGGAACGGGTGGGCACACACCACCCACCGGCCCGCGCCCGAAGAACCAGGAGCAACCATGTCCGTCCTGACCCGAGTCCAGTCGGCCTACGCCCGCATCGAAACCGTCGACCGCCCCGAGATCTGGATCGACCTCCGCCCTCAGGCAGAGGTCGAGAGGGAAGCCCTGGCCATCGACGCCCGCCTCGCCGCAGGCGAACACCTCCCCCTCGCCGGCAAGCTCCTCGCCGCGAAGGGCAACATCGACGTGGCGGGCCTCAGGACCACCGCGGGCTGCCCGGCCTACGCGTACACCCCGGAGGACGACGCCCCCGCGGTCGCCCGCCTCCGCACAGCCGGCGCACTCGTCCTCGGCACCACGAACCTCGACCAGTTCGCCACCGGCCTGGTCGGCACCCGCTCCCCGCACGGCGCCGTACGGAACGCTCTGGACCCGGCCAGGATCAGCGGCGGCTCCAGCTCGGGATCGGCCGTGGCCGTGGCCCTCGGCATCGTCGACCTCGCCCTCGGCACCGACACGGCCGGCTCCGGACGCGTCCCCGCCGCCTTCAACGGCATCGTCGGCCTCAAGCCCACCCGCGGTCTTGTCCCGGCCACCGGTGTCGTCCCGGCCTGCGCCTCGCTCGACTGCGTGACCGTCTTCGCCCGTACGCTCCCGGAGGCCGAGCAGGCCCTCGCGTACCTGGCGTCCCCCTCCGGACGCGAACTCCCCGCACTCCCCCAGCGGGCCCCCGGCCCCTGGCGCGTCGCCGTCCCCCCGACGACGCAGCTCGGCGAACTCGACGAGGGCTGGGCGGAGGCGTACGAGGCCGCCGTGGGCCGGCTCGTCGAGGCCGGGGCCGAGGTGCGCACTCTCGACCTCACCCCGTTCACCGAGGCGGCGGCGATGCTCTACGAGGGCGCCTTCGTCGCCGAGCGCTACACGGCGGTGGGGAGTTTTGTCGACAAGTTGATCAGCGAGGGAGGTGAGGGCCTCGACCCGACCGTCGCCGGGATCATCACCCGCGCCCGGGACATCCCGGCCCACCAGCTCTTCGCCGACCAGGACCGGCTGGCGGCCCTGCGTACCCGGGCCCTCGCCGAACTCGGCGACGCGGATGCCCTGTTGCTGCCGACCGCACCCGGCCACCCCACGCTCGCGGAGGTCGCCGCCGACCCGCTCGGTGCCAACGCCCGGCTGGGCCGCTTCACCAACTCCACGAACCTCTTCGACCTGGCGGCGGTCGCCGTTCCGGCCGGTCTCACGCCCGCCGCTCTGCCCTTCGGCGTGATGCTGATCGGCCCGGCGTTCACCGACGAACGCCTCGCCCGGATCGCCGCGCTGCTCCAGCCGGAGCTGCGGATCGCGGTGGTCGGCGCCCACCTGTCCGGCCAGCCGCTGAACCCCCAGCTCCTGTCCCTGGGCGCGGAGCGGGAGCGCACGACCACGACGGCACCCGCCTACCGTCTGCACGCGCTCTCCACCATCCCGCCCAAGCCGGGCCTGGTCCACGTCGGCGAGAGCGGCGGGGCCGGCATCGAGGCCGAGGTGTGGCGACTGCCCGCGGCGGGCCTCGGCCGGCTGCTCGCCGACCTGCCCCGGCCGATGGCACTGGGCCGGGTCGAACTGGCCGACGGCACCCACGTGCCCGGCTTCCTGTGCGAGCCCGCGGCGCTCGAAGGCGCCGAGGACATCACGGAGTACGGCGGCTGGCGCGGCTACCTCCGGACGCGCGCCTGACCTCACGGCCGCGGTCGGGCCGGAAGGCCGACGAGTCACGATGCGGCAAGA
>NZ_JBEYFS010000015.1:0-58196 GCF_040634475.1 Streptomyces sp. NPDC007095 | reverse complement strand
AAAGCATCGCGGAAACGGACGCGGGCCGAACGCGCCCCGGGGCCGGGGCTTCACAGGCGTGGCACGAGCTTCGCCCCGCACCACCCACGTTCCGTACGCGCGCCTGACCTCACGGCCGTGGTCGGGCCGGAAGGCCGACGAGTCACGATGCGGCAAGAAAGCATCGCGGAAACGGACGCGGGCCGAACGCGCCCCGGGGCCGGGGCTTCACAGGCGTGGCACGAGCTTCGCCCCGCACCACCCACGTTCCGTTCGTCAGCGCCGGCCCCCGGGGGACCCATGCAGTCCAAGACCACACGCATCGCCCATCTGCTCGTCACCCTCGCCTTCCTGACCGACGGAGCCGGTGCCGTCACGGGGTGCGGCAGCGAAAGGGCCGTCGGCAGCGGGGTGCAGGCCCCCGGCACCGGTCAGGAAACCGCGGGCGGAGAGCCGCGCCCGACAGGTCGCCGACGCCTGGGACGGTTCCGGGGCCGCTAGGCAATGGCGCAAGGGCTACTACCCGACGGCGGACGCGGTCCAGTTGCCCGAGGGCGGCCTGCGCGACGAAACCGACAAGCTGGCCTTCACCACGCACAACTTCGTGCTGCGCGGCGCGCTTCCGGCACTCCCGCGGAAGGACGGGGAGGTGAGGTGGAAGAGCGGAGCCTCCCTCACCCTGCCGCTGATGGCGGCGGGCAAGGCGTACGAGAGGGTGGCGCGCGGCGGGAACGACGGCCCGCACCTGACCGTGACCGGGGCGAAGCCGGGCGAGATGACCCTGACCACCAGCCGGGGCCCGGCGACCGTGCCGGCCTGGCTGTTCCGACGGTGAAGCTGACCCGCCCGATCGGCGACCGTGTCCTCCTGGACGCCCACACCGGCCGCCCCGTGCCTCATGAGGAGCCGCACGAGCCCTCACCGAGCTGGGGCTGACACACAAGGTGCGCCACCCCCGGCAGGGAGGCGGCGCACCACGAGCGACCGGGCCACCGGCTCGGCTCAGCCCACTCAGCCCACCGACGAGTAGGCGACCACTCCGCGCAGCAGGCCGTCGACCGCCTTGCGCGCGTTCTTCGCGACCGTCGACCTCTCACCACCGGCGACCGGCGCGGCGGCCGAGATCTGGCCCAGCACGTCGATGACCTGCTTGCACCAGCGGACGAAGTCACCGGCCGGCATCTCCGCCTCGCGCAGCACCTCGTCGAGGCCCTTGCCGGAAGCCCACTCGTAGGCCGCCCAGGCGAAGCCGAGGTCCGGTTCGCGCTGGCCGACGCCCTCGGACTGGGTGATCCGGAAGTCCTCCTCCAGCGCGTCGAGACGGCCCCAGATGCGGACCATCTCACCGAGCGCCGCCTTGGCCTTGCCGGACGGCAGCTTCGGCGCCATCGCGTCGTCACCGACCCGCGACTCGTACACCAACGCCGAGACACAGGCCGCGAGTTCGGCCGGGTCGAGGCCTTCCCAGACCCCGGCGCGCAGGCATTCGCTGGCCAGCAGGTCGAGTTCGCCGTACAGCCGGGCGAGCCGTCGCCCGTGCTCCGTGGCCTCGTCGCCGCGCAGGTAGTCCAGCTCGGTGAGGAGGGCGACGATCCGGTCGAAGGTGCGGGCGATGGTGTTCGTCCGGCCCTCGATGCGGTTCTCCAGCTGCTTGGTGTCGCGCAGCAGCCGGTGGTAACGCTCGGCCCAACGGGCGTGGTCCTCACGGTCGTTGCAGCCGTGGCAGGGGTGGGCGCGGATCGCGGTGCGCAGCCGGGCGATCTCACGGTCGTCGGCGGCCTCGGAGCGGCGCTTGCGCAGCCGGTCAGGAACGATGTGCCCGGCCTTGGTGCGCAGCGCGGAGGCGAGGTCGCGACGGGACTGCGGAGAACGCGGGTTGAAGGACTTCGGGATGCGCATCCGCTCCAGCGCCTCGACCGGCACCGGGAAGTCCATGGAGGCCAGTCGCTTCACCTGGCGCTCGGCGGTGAGGACCAGCGGACGCGGTCCGTCGTGGTACTCGAAGCCGCGGTGGCCGTTGGACCGGCCCGCGGGCAGCCCCGGGTCGAGGACCAGCGCCAGGCCCGCGAACTTGCCGGTCGGGACATGGATGATGTCGCCGGGCTTGAGCTTCTCCAGCGCCACGGCCGCCTCGGCGCGCCGCTGCGCCGCGCCCTGCTTGGCGAGCTCCGTCTCGCGGTCCTTGAGTTCGCGGCGCAGTCGCGCGTACTCGTCGAAGTCCCCGAGGTGGCAGGTCATGGACTCCCTGTAGCCCTCCAGCCCCTCCTCGTTGCGCTGTACCTGCCGGGAGATCCCGACGACCGACTTGTCGGCCTGGAACTGCGCGAAGGACGTCTCCAGCAGCTCACGCGAGCGGTGCCGGCCGAACTGCTCGACCAGGTTCACGGCCATGTTGTACGACGGCTTGAAGCTGGAGCGCAGCGGGTAGGTGCGGGTGCCCGCGAGTCCCGCCAGGTGGTCGGGGCTGAAGCCGCGCTGCCACAGCACGACGGCGTGGCCCTCGACATCGATGCCGCGGCGCCCTGCACGACCCGTGAGCTGGGTGTACTCGCCGGGTGTGATGTCGGCGTGCTGCTCGCCGTTCCACTTGACGAGCTTCTCCAACACCACCGAGCGGGCGGGCATGTTGATGCCCAGCGCCAGGGTCTCGGTCGCGAACACGGCCTTCACCAGGCCGCGTACGAAGAGTTCCTCGACGACTTCCTTGAACGTGGGCAGCATGCCCGCGTGATGGGCCGCGATGCCGCGCTCCAGGCCCTCCAGCCATTCGTAGTAGCCAAGGACGTGCAGATCCTCGGAGGGAATGGACGCGGTGCGCTCCTCGACGATCTCGCGGACCTTCGCGCGCGCCTCCTCGTCGTTCAGCCTGAGGCCCGCGTACAGGCACTGCTGGACGGCGGCCTCGCAGGCGGCGCGGCTGAAGATGAACGTGATCGCGGGCAGCAGGCCCTCGGCGTCGAGCCGTTCGATGACCTCGGGGCGGCCCGGTGTCCAGATCCGCGAGCGCTGCCGGCGCTCGCGCTCACGGTCGGCCTCCCGCATGGCACGGCCGCGCCTGCGGTCCTGGAACGAGGGACGGCTGGCCTCCATACGGGCCAGGCGGGTGAGGTCGGGGTTGACCGCCTTCTTGTTGCCTTCGCCCTCCTCGAAGAGGTCGTACATCCGGCGGCCGGCCAGCACGTGCTGGAACAGCGGGACGGGCCGGTGCTCGGAGACGATCACCTCGGTGTGGCCGCGCACGGTGTCCAGCCAGTCGCCGAACTCCTCCGCGTTCGACACGGTCGCCGAGAGTGACACCAGGGTCACCGACTCCGGGAGGTGGATGATCACTTCCTCCCAGACGGCGCCGCGGAAGCGGTCGGAGAGGTAGTGCACCTCGTCCATGACCACATAGCCGAGGCCGAGAAGGGTCTGGGAGCCCGCGTACAGCATGTTGCGCAGCACCTCGGTGGTCATGACGACCACCGGGGCATCGGAGTTGACGCTGTTGTCGCCGGTGAGCAGGCCGACCTTGTCCGCGCCGTAGCGGCGGCACAGATCGGCGTACTTCTGGTTCGAGAGCGCCTTGATCGGCGTGGTGTAGAAGCACTTCTTGCCCTGCTGGAGGGCGAGGTGGACGGCGAACTCGCCGACGACCGTCTTGCCCGAGCCGGTGGGCGCGGCCACAAGCACACCCTTGCCCGCTTCGAGCGCCTGGCAGGCCTCGATCTGGTAGGGGTCGAGGCCGAAGTCGTACATCTCGCGGAAGGAGGCGAGCGCGGTGGCCTGCTCGACAGCGCGCTTCCGTGCTGCCGCATACCGCTCGGCCGGTGAGAGGTCCTCTGTCATCGTGCTTTCGAGACTACCGGCAGCCACTGACAACATGACGATCAATATCCGGATCTGTTTATCTCAAACCCCGGATTCCCGCAGCTCAGGGAATTGCCACGCGCACCGCCGCGGGCACGCACTCCGCGGTGAGCGGCAGCGGCCCCAGCGGCTCCCCGTCCGCGTACGCGGTGACACCCTCGGCGACGAGCTCGACCTTGGTGGCCCGGTGCGCGGTGACGACGGGGTGGTCGAGGTGGGTGCCCCGGTAGACCTTGGGGAACACCTTGAGCAGGGTCGTACGGCTGCACTCCCCGACGACCGTGACGTCGAACAGCCCGTCCTCCAGCTCGGCCCTCGCGCAGATCCTCATTCCGCCGCCGTACGACGACCCGTTGCCGACCGCGACGAGGGTCGCCCGGATCTCCCGGACCTCGCCGTCGTCCAGGGTGATCCGGTACGGGAGGGGCCTGAGGGCCGCCAGTTCGGCGAGCATGGCGAGGTCGTACTTGAAGCGGCCGACCGGCCACCGCATGCGATTGCCGCGATCGTTGACCCGGGAGTCGAAGCCGGAGGCGAGGACGGTGGCGAACCAGGTGCCGTTCACCCGGCCCAGGTCGATGTCGCGCAGCCGCGCCCCTTTGAGGGACTCCGCGATCAGCCGTCCCGCGGCCGCCGGGTCGCGCACCGGAAGCCCGAGGGCACGGGCGAAGTCGTTGCCGGTGCCGGCGGCGACCAGGCCGAGCGGGGTGCGGGTGCCGGCGACGGCCTGGAGGGCGAGGTTCGCCATGCCGTCGCCCCCGACGGCTATGAGGGCGCCGGTGCCGCCCTCGACGGCCTCACGCGCGCGCGTGAGGGCGTCCTCGGCGTTCTCCCCGAGGACCGTACGGACGGAGAATCCCGCCGCTCGCAATGCGAAAGCGGCCGGCTGCGCCGCGTGGGCGCCCCGGCCGCGTCCCGCGGTGGGGTTGACGAAGAGGGTGATCTCGCTGGTCACGGCCCTGACCCTACGAGATCTCCGGGCTTCGTCAGGTCACGTCGTCATAACCGTTGACCCGGTCCGTGCCCGACTGCTCGGGCAGCGCGCGGTGCGCCGACACGCTCTCGACCTCGCCGATGTCGTCGGGCGTGAGGTCCAGGTCGGAAGCCTCGTCGTCGGCCGGACCCTCGGCCTCGCGGCGCCGCTTGCGCCGGTCGTTCGTCAGCGAGAAGACGACGGCGCCGAAGTACAGGACCCAGATCGGTACCGCGAGCGCCAGCATCGTCAGCGGGTCGGTGCTCGGCGTGGCTACGGCCGCGAAGACCGTGATGCCCATGATCATGGCGCGCCACCAGCCGAGCATGCGCTTGCCGGTCAGGATGCCGGTGAGGTTGAGCATGACCAGCAGCAGCGGCAGCTCGAAGGAGAGGCCGAAGACGACCACCATGCGCGTGACGAGGTCGAGCAGATCGTCGAGCGGCAGCAGGTTGTTCACGCCGTCCGGCGTGAAGTCGATCAGCACCTTCGCGGTGGTGGGCAGCACCTTGTAGGCGAAGAAGCCACCGGCGAAGAAGAGCGGAACGCCCGTCCCGACGAACGCGTACGCGTACTTCTTCTCGTTCTGGTGCAGACCGGGCGCGACGAACGCCCACAGCTGGTAGAGCCACACCGGCGAGGCGAGCGCGACACCGGCCATCAACGAGACCTTCAACGCCAGGGTGAACGGGGCGAGCAGACCGTTGATCGTGATCTGCGCGCACTGCTGGTGGCCCTTGGGCGTTTTCGCCAGCTCGGCGAAGCTCGAAGGACACCCGACCGAGTCCAGCACCGGCTTGGTGAAGAAGTTGATGATGTCGTTGTAGTAGAAGGCGGCCACGACCGTGACGATGACGATGGCCAGCATCGCCTTCGCGAGCCGGTTGCGGAGCTCACGAAGGTGGTCCGCAAGGGGCATCCGTCCCTCGGGATCCTTCTCCTTCTTGCGGGCAGACTTGAGCAACCCACGTCCTCATCTCGTGCGGCGGGCCGGAGGCGTCCGGCCCTGCGTCAGCGCTTGGTCGTGTCCGTCGGCTCGGTGACCGGGCGGGAGCTGGTCACATCGCCGGGCGCGGCCTGGATCGTGCGCTGAGCCGGGGGCTGCTCGTCGGTGCTGGGCGGACCGGCCGGGGCGGGGGTGCTGCCCTCGTCCTTCATCGCCTTCGCCTCGCTCTTCAGGATGCGCGCGGACTTTCCGAGGGAGCGCGCCATGTCCGGAAGCTTCTTCGCGCCGAACAGCAGGATGATGACGACGAGGATGAGAATGATCTCGGGAGCGCCGAGCCTTCCGAACATAAGTCTTTACCTTCTCACCGAGGCGGCTGGGTCGGGGTGCTGTCCGATCGGTCGGACATGTGTCCGAACGTCGTGATGACAGCGATCGTAACGCTCAGGGGTGAACGCGGGGCAATCCCTGTGCGTACTCCCAGTTCGCGGCCCGCGCCTCGTTCTCCGGACCGCGATCAGAAGCGTACTCGCCCTCACCGGCAAGTTGACAGGTTCAAACGGCGCATTGCGTATCCCGCGACGGACTCATACCGGGATCCCTGGAAGGTCATACGGCATCCACAGAACGCGCGACCCCGACGGCCGCCCGCTCCAGGTCGTCCGCCGCCTGGTTGATCCGGCGCGCGGAGTCCGTCACCTGCCGCCCCAGACGTTCCGCTTCCACGAAGACACGGACAGCGAGCACGCCGAGAACGGCGATTCCAAGAAAACCCACGACAATCGCGAACATCGGCCAGAACATGAGGCCGAGCCTAAGACGTGGAGTGCAGGCGGAGTGTGCGCACCCCGCCGCCGGTGAGGAGTTCGACGATGCGCTCGCCCGCGGGCTTGCGGACGGCCGAGCCGCACTCGGTGCAGGTGAAGGAGTAGAACGTGGTGCGGCTGGTGGCGCCGATGGCCAGCATCAGGGCGTTCGCCCTGAGCTCCAGAGCGGCCCGGCAGTCGGGGCAGCCCGCCTTGAACAGCACGTCGGCGACTCTCCGCATACCGGCGAACGCGGTGACGACCGTCATCTCCGCCGCGCCCAAGGACGCGCCGGTCCGCTCCGCGCCGCCCGCCTTCACCGGCCCGCCGGCCCTCTGCGAGGTACCGGCCCTCCCCGACGCGCCCGACATCGCCGACGTGGTCAAAGCCCCTGCTCCTGCCTGTCGTACGGTCCGTCCTCATCGCCCTCGAGGCCGTCGTAGGCCGCGAGTGCCTCCCGAGCCGCCTCGCGAGCGCTGTCCGCCAGTTCCGGCGGCGACACGATCCGGCCGTCCCGGCCCAGGCGCAGCGCCAGCCGTCGCAGCGACGTGGGGTCGGGGGTCCGCAAGGTGACACGCAGCCCGCCGTCCGGCAGCTCATCCGCACTGTCGTGCGGGTAGTACTCCGCGACCCAGCGCCCGCCCGGCCCGACCTCGACGACCACCTCGGGGTCCTCGGCCGCGGGCTGTACCAGCCCCTCGGAGAGGTCTCGCAGCTCGACCTCGGGCGGCGCGGACGGCTCGTCGAGGATGCGGATCTCGGCGACCCTGTCGAGCCGGAAGGTCCGGCGCGCCTCGGAGCGGCGGCACCAGGCCTCCACGTACGTGTGCCCGACACTGACCAGGCGGATCGGGTCGATCTCGCGCTCGGTGAGCTCGTCGCGCGAGGGCGAGTAGTAGCGGATCCACAGCCGGCGCCGCTCCGAGATCGCCCGGTCGACGTCCGCGAAGACGCCGCCCTCGGACTCGAAGGTCACCGAGAGGCGGGAGCTGGCGCCCGCCGCCTCGCCCGAGGCGGCCTCCACCTTGGCGGTGGCGCGCAGCAGCGCCTGCCGGTCGCCCTCGCGCAGCCCGGGCAGCGTGGACACCGCGCGGGCGGCCACCAGCAGCGCGGTCGCCTCGTCGGCGGCGATACGGAGGGGTTCGGCGACGTCGTCGGGGTTGTGCCACCAGATGCGGTCGCCGTCGGTGTCGATGTCGAGGAGGTCACCACCGCGGAAGCTGGTCCCGCACAGCGGCAGCACGTCGAGGTCGGAGATCAGCTCGTCCTCGGTGATCCCGAAGGCCCGGGCGACATCACCGACGTGCGCACCCGGGCGCTCGCGCAGATAGGTCACCAGGGAGAGCATCCGCCGGGTCTGGTCGATCGCGTTCGTGGGCCTGGCCGGTTTTCCTGCCACGTTCTCTGCGTTCCCCCTCAGCCCTTGGCCACGGCGCGCAGCCGGTCCACTACATCGGCCCGCAGCTCGGCGGGCTCCAGGACCACCACGTCGGGCCCGAACTCGACGAGCCAGGCGTCCAGCCCGTGCCCGTACGGAATCTCCAACTCGTCCCAGCCGTCAACCAGTTCCCGTACGGAGACGGCCTTGGCCCGCAGCGGGTAGCCGGAGCCGGTGCGCAGCCGGATCAGCGCGGAGCGGTCGGCGATCTCGCCCGCCCAGCTCGCGACGGTCTCCCGCACGGTGACGACGTCGGGCACCTCTGCGGTGTAGCGCCCGGCGCGGGAGCGGACCCTGCCGGTGATCCGGGAGAGCCTGAAGACGCGCTCGGCGCCGCGGTCACGGTCCCAGCCCGCCAGGTACCAGTGGCCGCGCCAGCACTCCAGCGCCCACGGCTCGACCTGCCGGGTCTCGGGGTGTGCGGCGGTGGCCTTGCGGTAGTCGAAGACGACCGGGCGGCGGTCGCGGCAGGCCAGCATCAGCGGCTCGAAGGCCGCCTCGTGCACGGGGATGTGCGGTTCGAGGGCGCCATGCGCCTCGTAGGGGTCCACATCCTCGGGCAGCCCGGCGGCGCGCAGCTTCTGCAACGCACCACTCGCCGCGCCGGCCAGCCGGGCCTGCTGCCAGACCTTGGCGGCGAGGCCGAGGGCGGCGGCCTCCTCGGCGTCGAGGGTGATGGGCGGCAGGCGGTTGCTGTCGCGGCGGGCGAGATAGCCGACCTCGCCGTCGAGGTTCTCCACCGTCTCGATGACCAGGCCCAGCTCGCGCAGATCGTCCTTGTCGCGCTCGAACATCCGGTTGAAGGAGTCGTCCGACCCGGCTTCCAGATAGGCCTCGATGGACTCGCGGAGTTCGCGCTTGCTGAGCGGCCGCCGCGTCCCGAGCAGACACAGCGCGAGGTTCATCAGCCGCTCGGCCTTGGCAATGGCCATCGACGCCCTTCCTATGGTGCTTCCGACCGACGACCGTACCGCTCCGGAGTGCCCCGGCAAAAGCCGAGGGCCCATGCCCGGACAGGCATGGGCCCCAGGTGATCGGCTTCGGACTAATCCCGATCACAGAGCGTACGAAGTTCGGGCGGGAACCCGGCCTTCATGATGATCGGATCAAGACCCGATCCCGCTGTGGATCAGACCGCGACCAGGTCGCAGACGAAGATCAGCGTCTCGCCGGGGCCGATTCGGCCACCGGCGCCACGGTCGCCGTACGCGAGGTGCGCCGGGATGACCAGCTGGCGACGGCCGCCGACCTTCATGCCCTGCACACCCTGGTCCCAGCCGCTGATGACCTGCCCGACACCGAGCTGGAACTCCAGCGGGGTGCCGCGGTTCCAGGAGGCGTCGAACTCCTCGCCGGTGGAGAAGGCCACGCCCACGTAGTGGACCTTGACGAAGTCGCCGGCCTTGGCGACCTGGCCCTCGCCTTCCCAGATGTCCTTGATCTCGAGGTCCGCCGGGGGCTCGCCGCCCGGGAAGTCGATCTCGGGCTTCTCGATGCTCACGTCTCTAGCTCCTGCTTGTTCGCGTAAAGGCCTTAAAGCAACACCGACAGTCTCACATCCCGCAAGGCGTTACATCTTGGCCAGGATGTCCACCGAGAACACCAGGGTGGAGTCCTTCTTGATGCCACTGCCGCTCGGCGGGTTGTTGCCGTAGCCCAGCGCCGGCGGGATGACGATGAGGACGCGGCTGCCCACCTTCTTGCCGGTCAGGCCCTGCGCCCAGCCCTTGACGACCTGCTGCAGCGAGAACGACGCCAGCCGGCCGCTGCTGTACGTCGAGTCGAACTCCTTGCCGGTGTCCCAGAGCACGCCCTTGTACTGCACCAGGACGCTGCTGTCCGCCTTGACCTCGTCGCCGTCGCCCTCGATGACGTAGTCCGACACGAGCTTCGTGGGGGCCGTCGCCTTCGGCACGTCGATGGAGGGGGCCTTGCCGTCGGTGTTGGTGCCGACCTTCGGGAGGGCGGCGTCGCTCTGCGCGACGTCCTTGCCCTGGGCGGAGCTCGTCGCGTTGAAGGTGTTCTCGATGTCGACGACGAACACCAGCGTGTCGGTGCCCTTGATGCCGGCCTGCGTGTTGCCCTGCGTGCCGTAGCCCCAGGTCGGCGGCACGGACATCTGGACGCGGCTGCCGACCTTCTTGCCCACCAGGGCATAGCGCCAGCCGTCGATGATGCCGCCCTGCGCGAGCTGGATGACCAGCGGCGTCTTACGGTCGTAGGAGTTGTCGAAGACCTTGGCGGTGTCCCAGACCTGGCCGAGGTAGTTGGCCTGGATGTAGTCGTTCTCCGCGACCGTCTTGCCGCCGCCCGCGATGACCGTCTTGACCGCCAGATCCTTCGACGGGGAGCCGGTGCCCTTGGCGACGGTCGGCTTCTCACCGAACTTCGTCCCGGCCGTGATCGCCGGCAGCGGACCGTCGACGATCTTAGGCGGCGGCGCCGCCGAGGCGGACGCGGGGGCCGACGGGGACGGGCTGCTGCTGGACTTGGCCTTGTCCGACTTGTCGTCACCGCATCCGGCGAGCGTGACCAGTCCGGCGGGTACGGCAATGAGGAGGGAGCGTCGGCGCACGGTGAGGGCCTCGTATCGATCGATCTTGGTTGATGGCGTGCGCGCAACTCTACGACGTGAGAAGGGCGCCGTACGGAAAACGTACGGCGCCCCGCGTTGCGTTCCGCCATCACACGCGGAACCCAGCGCTCACATTCCCGCGATCAGCTTCTCCACCCGATCGTCGACCGAACGGAACGGGTCCTTGCACAACACCGTGCGTTGCGCCTGGTCGTTGAGCTTGAGATGGACCCAGTCGACGGTGAAATCGCGGCGCTGCTCCTGAGCGCGCCGGATGAAGTCGCCGCGCAGCCGGGCCCGAGTGGTCTGCGGCGGCACGGACTTGCCCTCGAAGATCTTCAAATCGTTGCAGATCCGGGTGGCTTGCCCCTTCCTCTCCAGCAGGTAGTACAGACCACGACGCCGGTGGATGTCGTGATATGCGAGGTCTATCTGCGCGACCCGGGGATGCGACATCGTCATGTTGTGCTTGGCCCGGTACCGCTCGATGAGCTTGTACTTCATCACCCAGTCGATTTCGGTACCGATCCGGTCGAGGTCCTCGGCCTCGATCGCGTCGAGCGTGCGGCCCCACAGTTCGAGCACCTGCTCGACCGTGCCGGTGCGGATGCCGCGGCGCTCGCAGAAGTCCACGGCCTTCTCGAAGTACTCCCGCTGCACTTCCAGCGCGGAGGCCTCCCGGCCGCTGGCCAGACGCACCTTGCGCCGGCCCGTGATGTCGTGGCTGACCTCGCGGATCGCCCGAATGGGGTTCTCCAGGGTGAGGTCGCGCATGACCGTACCGGCCTCGATCATGCGCAGTACCAGGTCGGTGGCGCCGACCTTGAGGAGCATCGTCGTCTCGGACATGTTCGAGTCACCGACGATGACGTGCAGCCGCCGGTAGCGCTCGGCGTCGGCGTGCGGTTCGTCGCGGGTGTTGATGATCGGCCGGGAGCGGGTCGTCGCCGAGCTGACGCCCTCCCAGATGTGCTCGGCGCGCTGGCTCACGCAGTACACGGCGCCGCGCGGAGTCTGCAGCACCTTGCCGGCACCGCACAGCAGCTGCCGGGTGACCAGGAAGGGAATGAGAATGTCCGCGAGCCGGGAGAACTCCCCGTGCCGGGCCACCAGATAGTTCTCGTGGCACCCGTAGGAGTTGCCCGCCGAGTCGGTGTTGTTCTTGAACAGATAGACGTCGCCCGCGATTCCTTCCTCGTGCAGGCGTCGTTCGGCGTCGACCAGGAGTCCTTCGAGAATGCGCTCGCCGGCCTTGTCGTGGGTGACGAGTTCCGTCACGTTGTCACATTCGGGTGTCGCGTATTCCGGATGTGATCCCACGTCGAGATAGAGGCGGGCACCGTTCCGCAGAAAGACATTGCTGCTGCGGCCCCATGACACGACACGGCGGAAGAGGTACCGCGCCACCTCGTCGGGAGACAGGCGGCGCTGTCCCCTGAACGTACACGTGACGCCGTACTCGTTCTCCAGCCCGAAAATGCGGCGGTCCATGACTGAACATTACGCCCGATCCCCCGAGCTGAAACGGGGTTCGACGGCACGGTTTGGATCATTTTCCGATGAGACCGCAACGACCGCACCGTCCCCGGTAGCTGCGAGGACCCGCCCCGTGGCCAGCAGAACCACCAGCGCGGCGGCACCCGCGGCGCCCGGCAGGGCGAAGCCCCACACCGCCCCGCCCCGCTCGACGACCGGGCCCGCCAGGCCCGTTCCGACCGACGCTCCCACGGTGAACGTCGTCACAAGCCAGGAGAACGCCTCGGTGACGGTGCCCCTCGGCGCGTGCCGGTCGACGATGATGAAGGCGCAGGCGATGCAGGGCGCCAGGAAGACCCCGGCGAGCGCCGCGAGGGCCGTCATGGCGACCGCGCCCGGCATCAGCACGAGCGGCAGGTAACACACCGCCAGAAGGGCGACCAGCCCCCGCAGTCGCCGCTCGGGCGCGCCGCTCCACCGCCGCGCCCCGTACGCCGTCCCACCGACGAGGGCCCCGAGCCCCACGGCCGCCATCAGCCAGCCGTACACCGCGTCGCCGCCGTGGTCGTCGGCGTAGGACACCGCGGCGACCGTGATCGAGCCGAGCGCGATCCCCACGAACAGGAACGCGCCCAGCAGCGCCAGCAGCCCGGGTGAGCGCAACGCGCCGAGCCAGTGCGCCTCGCGCGGTGCCGAACGCCACGCGCGCGAGGGCGGCGAGAGGACCACGGAGAGGGCGCCCAGCACCCCGACGACGTTCAGGATCAGCAGCGCCGCCCGGGCGGACCAGAGCGAAGCGCACAGGGTCAGGAGCAAGGGTCCGACGGTGAACATGACTTCCTGCGCCACGGCGTCCATCGCGTACGCGGTGTGCACCTGCTCCTCCCGGCGCAGCACGGAGGGCCACAACGCCCGCAGACCGCCCTCCAGAGGCGGCGTGAAGAGCCCGGCGACGACCATCGAAAGGTACGCCACCGGCAGCGGGTCGGTGCCCGAGAAGGCGAAGACGCCCATCCCGAGGGCCGAGACGAGCGGGGCCGGCAGCTGGACGCGGGGCTGCCCGTACAGATCCACGAGCCGTCCGAGCAGCGGCTGCCCCACGGCGTTGCCCACCCCGTACACGGCGGCGAGCGCACCGGCCAGGCTGTACGTCCCGCCCTCCGCCCGCACGAAGAGCACGACGGCGATGGCGGCGGTGGCGTTCGGCAGCCGCCCCGTGAGCGTGCCGGCGAGCAGCCGTGCGGCGTGCCTCGCCCTGAGGATCTCCAGGTATCCCGCGGCCATGTCATGCCCTTCCGGTAACGCGTGACGTCCGACTGGTCATGCACACGAGGTTTTACGTATAACGCCCTGCGTCATACGTACCATGTGCCCAGTCCGCGAGTCCAGACGAAGGAGCAGGTCGCCGGTGGCACGAGGTAGCACCCGCCCGACGAGTCGTGACGTCGCCCAGGCCGCCGGGGTGTCCCAGGCCGCGGTCTCTCTGGTGCTGGGCGACAAGTGGCGCGGCCGGGTCTCCGAGACGACCGCGGAACGCGTCCGCGAGGCCGCCCAGGAGCTCGGCTACCGCCCGAACCTGGCCGCCCGCAACCTCCGCCTGGGCCGCACCCGTACGGTCCTCCTGGTGGTCCCCGCGCTGACCACCGAGTTCTTCGCGGGCGTCTACACCGGCGCGGCCCGCGTCGCGGCGGACCACGGCTTCGGCGTGGTCCTGTACCCCTCCCCCGAGGGCATCGGCCCCGCCCGTGACCCGTTCGGCTCCGCGGCGGCCGCCCTGGACGGTGTCATCGCCTCTTCCATGGCCGCGGACGCCCTGACCGCCATCCGGGGCGACCAGCTCCCCCTGGTGATGCTCGACAGCGACCCGGAGGGCAGCCTCGGCGCGGCGACCGTCAACCTCGACATCAAGGACGGCGTACGACAGGTGGCCGAGCACCTCCTGTCCCTGGGCCACCGCCGTTTCCTCCATCTGGCGGCGGACATCCCGTCCTGGACCTTCGCGGTACGCGCCCGGGAACTGGCCGAGCGCCTGTCCGAGGTCCCCGGTACGGACCTCCGCACGACCCGAGCCCCGATCTCCTTCGAGGACGCCCTGTCCGTCGCGGAAACGGCGCTCGCCGCCCCCGGCCCCCGCCCCACCGCCCTGGTCTGCGACGACGACAAACTGGCTGCAGGCGCCTACAAGGCGGCCCGCCGCCTGGGCCTGCGCATCCCCGAGGACCTCTCCATCACAGGCCTGGACGACCTGGCACTGGCCCAGGCCATCGACCCGGAGCTCACCACCGTCCGCCTGGACGCGGAACGCTTCGGCGAACGCGGCATGGAAGCCCTCCTGGCCGTCCTGGACGGCCGAACGCCCCCCGTGGGCGACATCCCGGTACACCTGGTCGTACGAGGCTCCACAGCCCCGCCAGGCTCCCCGTAGGCCGCACGCCCCACGCACCCGCAGCCGCCGACGCACGAGGGGGACAGGGCCGGTACATCAAAGCCCGTCGCTTACGTCCGGGTCTGGAAACGGCTCCCCATAGGGCAACGTCCGATCCGGCGGCGACGGGCTGATGCACCGGCCCTGCCCGCCCCACCCACCGGCACCGGCGGGCAGGGCGAAGACCAACGGTCACTCCTCGTCTTCGGCGTCCTCGGCCTCCGTGGCGGTCTCCGCGCCGCCCTCCTCCAGCAGCCGGCCCAGCTGACGCCCGACGATCCGCCTGAACTTGCGCTGCTGCGGACGCGTACGGTCCAGCACCGCTACCTCCAGGCGCTCCGCGGGGATCTCCCGCTCGCCCCCGTTCGGCTCCCGCGACAGCGACTGCACGGCCAGCTTCAGCGCCTCCGCCAGCGACATCCCGTCCCGGTGGCGCTGGTCCAGATAGCTGCTGATCTGCTCGGCGTTGCCACCCACCGCGACGGACCCGTGTTCGTCCACGATGGACCCGTCGTGCGGCAGCCGATAGATCTGGTCACCTTCGGGGGTCTCCCCCACCTCGGCGACAACGAGCTCCACCTCGTACGGCTTCTCGGCGGCCGAGGAGAAGATCGTGCCCAGCGTCTGCGCGTACACATTCGCCAGACCCCGCGCGGTCACATCATCACGGTCATAGGTGTAACCCCGCAGATCGGCATAGCGCACACCACCGATCCGCAGATTCTCGTATTCGTTGTACTTGCCGGCGGCCGCGAAGCCGATCCGGTCGTAGATCTCGCTGAACTTGTGCAGCGCACGGGACGGGTTCTCGCCGACGAACACAATGCCGTCGGCGTACTGCAGCACAACGAGGCTGCGACCGCGGGCGATGCCCTTGCGGGCGTACTCCGCCCGGTCGGCCATGGCCTGCTGGGGTGAGACATAGAACGGCGTCGACACCGGTTATCCGTCCCTTTCTGTCGAAGTCACTGGGTCACCTTGGCAAAAAGAGCCGGGCTCAGAGCAGCGCGGCCCGCGGACCGTCCGGCTGCTCCAGACGCCGCTCCAGAATCGCGCGAGCGATGTCGGAGGACTCGTCGTCGGTGAGCCTGCGGAAGCCGTCCTCGGTGATCACGGTGACGATCGGGTAGATCCGGCGGGCGACGTCGGGACCACCGGTCGCCGAGTCGTCGTCGGCCGCGTCGTACAGCGCCTGGATGACGAGGGTCGTGGCCTGCTCTTCGGTCAGGTCCTCGCGGTAGAGCTTCTTCATGGCACCGCGCGCGAAGATCGAGCCGGAGCCGGTGGAGGCGTAGCCCTGCTCCTCGGAGCGGCCTCCGGTGACGTCGTAGGAGAAGATGCGGCCCTTGTCGCGGTCCACGTCGAAACCCGCGAAGAGAGGGACCACGGCGAGGCCCTGCATGGCCATGCCGAGGTTGGAACGGATCATGGTGGAGAGCCGGTTCGCCTTGCCCTCCAGGGAGAGCGTGGTGCCCTCCACCTTCTCGAAGTGCTCCAGCTCCAGCTGGAACAGCTTGACCATCTCGACGGCCAGACCGGCCGTACCGGCGATGCCCACCGCCGAGTACTCGTCGGCCGGGAAGACCTTCTCGATGTCGCGCTGAGCGATCATGTTGCCCATGGTGGCCCGGCGGTCGCCGGCGAGGACCACTCCGCCGGGGAACGTGACGGCGACGATGGTCGTGCCGTGCGGGGCCTCGATCACGCCCTGGACGGGCGGCAGCTGCCGCTTGCCCGGCAGCATCTCCGGCTGGTGCTCGGACAGGAAGTCCATGAAGGACGACGACCCGGGCGTCAGGAAGGCAGCCGGTAGACGCCCGGTGCTACGAGTGTTGGCTTCCACGGGGATCCTTCCAAGTAGGCGGCAGCCCGACGAACAGCGTCGGGATCATCTCCCAACTTGCCGATGGCCGAATTGCAGTTGAAGCACAGTACGCCACGGACCCTACCCGTCTCGTGGCAGTGATCCACATGAACTGCGGGAGCTTTCAAACAGATCACACAGAGCCCCATTTGAGAGGCGATCATCTCGTCCCGTTCGGCTTCGGTCATGCCGTAGTGGCGCTTGAGATGGCCTTCCCGTCCCTGGATGGCCCGGCACGCCTTACAGCGAGTCGAGAGGCCGTCCGAGGCAGTCGCGTTGCGATGCCACTCGCCGTGGGGCTTGATCTCCCCACACGTTCGGCAAAGCTTGTGTCCGGGGGGAACGTCCACTCTCTGGCGCACAGACTTCCCGATGGCCTCCCGGCGGCGCCGGTAATGCGCGGCGCTGTACTCCGCCACGCACTCCCGACACCGCACCTGAAGACCATCACGCCGGTTCCTGTCCGCTGCAGAGGAAGCAGTGGGCAGGGCCCGCTCACACCCTGTGCAGCGCTTCACGCCTTGCTCTCCCGCCACTCCCTACCCCAGACGTTCGCGCCTTCGATTCGAAGGGAAGAGCGGCCCATTGACCCCTACTGTCCACCTTTTTGCACGAAACTCCGAACGAAGTCCTCGGCATTTTCCTCGAGTACATCGTCGATCTCGTCCAGAACCGAGTCGACGTCGTCGCTCAGCTTCTCCTGGCGCTCCTTGAGGTCCTCGGAGACCTGCGCGTCTTGCGCCGTCTCCTCGACCTCCTCGGTGGAACGTGTCGCCTTCTGCTGTCCGCCGCCGGTGTCCTTGGTCGCCATAACCCTCACCCCGCTCGGTTCGACGTTCTTGATCAGACCCTACAAGCAGGGTCCGACATCGGCCCCGCAGTTGCTACAACGTCCGGGAGCCACCTCGATGATTCCCGGGCGTCGCGTCTTTCCACCCCGTTGTGCCGCCCGGGCTCCGACGCCCCTGGCGGCTCGGTCAGCCGCCTGACAGGACCCTGACCAGGTCTTCCGCCGTGCGGCAGCGGTCGAGGAGCTCCTTGACGTGATTACGCGTTCCGCGAAGCGGCTCCAGGGTTGGGACGCGCTGGAGCGAGTCCCGGCCCGGCAGATCGAAGATCACCGAGTCCCAGGAGGCCGCCGCCACGTCGTCCGCGTACTGCTCCAGACAGCGCCCGCGGAAGTACGCACGGGTGTCCTCCGGCGGCTTCGTACGGGCCCGCTCGACGTCCCGCTCCTCCAGGAGCCGCTTCATCTTGCCGCGCGCCGCCAGACGGTTGTACAGGCCCTTCTCGGCCCGTACGTCGGCGTACTGGAGGTCGACCAGGTGCAGCCGTGCCGCGTCCCAGTCGAGGCCGTCACGGCGCCGGTAGCCCTCCATGAGCTCCCGCTTGGCCACCCAGTCGAGCTCCCCCGAGAGGCTCATCGGGTCGTTCTCCAGGCGGTTGAGCGTGTCCTCCCAGCGGGCCAGGACGTCCTTGGTCTGGTCGTCGGCGTCCGCCCCGAAGCGTTCCTCCACGTATTTGCGCGACAGCTCGAAGTACTCCATCTGGAGCTGCACCGCGGTCAGCGTGCGTCCGCTGCGCAGCGTGACGAGCCGCTTCAGCGTGGGGTCGTGCGAGACCTGGTGCAGCGTGCGCACCGGCTGGTCGACGGCGAGGTCGACGGCGATGAAGCCGTCCTCGATCATGGACAGGACCAGGGCGGTCGTGCCCAGCTTGAGATAGGTCGAGATCTCCGACAGGTTCGCGTCACCGATGATCACGTGCAGCCTGCGGTACTTCTCGGCGTCCGCGTGCGGCTCGTCGCGGGTGTTGATGATGGGGCGCTTGAGCGTGGTCTCGAGGCCCACCTCGACCTCGAAGTAGTCCGCGCGCTGACTGAGCTGGAAGCCGTGCTCGTGCCCGTCCTGTCCGATACCGACGCGGCCCGCTCCGGTGACGACCTGGCGTGAGACGAAGAACGGCGTGAGGTGGCGCACGATGTCCGAGAACGGGGTCTCCCGCTTCATCAGGTAGTTCTCGTGCGTGCCGTACGAGGCGCCCTTGTTGTCGGTGTTGTTCTTGTAGAGGTGGATCGGCTGGGCGCCGGGGAGCTGGGCCGCGCGCTCCGCGGCCTCCGCCATGATGCGCTCGCCGGCCTTGTCCCACAGGACGGCGTCCCACGGGTTGGTGACCTCGGGAGCGCTGTACTCCGGGTGCGCGTGGTCCACGTACAGCCGTGCGCCATTGGTGAGGATGACATTGGCCAGGCCGATGTCCTCGTCGGTGAGCTGGCTGGAGTCGGCGGCCTCGCGGGCGAGGTCGAAGCCTCGCGCGTCCCGCAGCGGGTTCTCCTCCTCGAAATCCCAGCGGGCGCGGCGCGCCCGGTGCATCGCCGCCGCGTACGCGTTGACGATCTGGGACGAGGTGAGCATGGCATTGGCGTTGGGGTGGCCGGGGACGGAGATCCCGTACTCCGTCTCGATGCCCATTACTCGCCGTACGGTCATGCGGCCCTCCTTGCCCGGCAGCGCCCTCGGTCGGGGGCGCTGCTCAAGTACCGCTGGTGCTCCGGTGCGTGTGCGGTGCCCGTCCCCGCAACGCGCGACTCGGCGGTACGAAAGAGCCTAGAACGCCTCTGCGCTGGTGGGGAGATCATTTGCGTCATTGCTCTGCTCCAGCCGTGCCCCGGAAAGCAGTCGGCTGCGGGTACCCGTGGAGGGCACCCGCAGCCGCCCTGGCTTTTACAGGTACTGCCCGGTGTTCGCCACCGTGTCGATGGAGCGTCCGGTGTCCGCGCCCTGCTTTCCAGTGACGAGCGTACGGATGTAAACGATCCGTTCGCCCTTCTTTCCGGAGATTCGGGCCCAGTCGTCCGGGTTGGTGGTGTTCGGCAGGTCCTCGTTCTCCTTGAACTCGTCCACGCACGCCTGGAGGAGGTGGGAGACCCGAAGGCCCTTCTGGTTCTGCTCGAGGAAGGCCTTGATCGCTGCCTTCTTGGCGCGGCCGACGATGTTCTCGATCATGGCGCCGGAATTGAAGTCCTTGAAGTACAGGACTTCCTTGTCGCCGTTGGCGTAGGTGACCTCGAGGAAGCGGTTCTCCTCGGATTCGGCGTACATCTGCTCCACGGCGGTCTGGATCATGCCGTGGACGGTGGCCGCCCGGTCCCCGCCGTGCTCACCGAGGTCGTCGGAGTGCAGCGGGAGGCGTTGTGTGAGGTACTTGGCGAAGATGTCCTTGGCGGCCTCGGCGTCCGGGCGCTCGATCTTGATCTTCACATCGAGTCGTCCGGGGCGCAGGATCGCGGGGTCGATCATGTCCTCGCGGTTCGAGGCGCCGATCACGACCACGTTCTCCAGGCCTTCCACGCCGTCGATCTCGGCGAGCAGCTGGGGGACGATGGTGTTCTCCACGTCCGAGCTGACGCCCGATCCACGGGTGCGGAAGAGGGACTCCATCTCGTCGAAGAAGACGATGACGGGGGTGCCCTCGCTGGCCTTCTCACGAGCACGCTGGAAGACGAGGCGGATCTGCCGCTCGGTCTCGCCGACGTACTTGTTCAGGAGCTCGGGGCCCTTGATGTTCAGGAAGAAGCTCTTGCCGGTGGCCTGGCCGGTGACCTCGGCGACCTTCTTGGCCAGCGAGTTGGCGACCGCCTTGGCGATGAGCGTCTTGCCGCATCCAGGAGGCCCGTAGAGCAGCACACCCTTGGGCGGCCGCAGTTCGTGCTCCTTGAAGAGGTCGGGGTAGAGGTAAGGGAGCTCGACCGCGTCGCGGATCAGTTCGATCTGGTTTCCCAGGCCGCCGATCTGCTCGTAGCCGATGTCCGGGACCTCTTCGAGGACGAGCTCCTCGACCTCGCTCTTGGGGACAACTTCGTAGACATAGCCGGAACGGGGTTCGAGAAGCAGGGCGTCACCGGGACGGATGGTGACGTCCAGCAGCGGCTCGGCGAGCCGTACCACCCGTTCCTCGTCGGTGTGCCCCACCACGAGGGCGCGTTCGCCGTCCTCGAGGATCTCCTTGAGGGTGACGATGTCGCCGACGCTCTCGTACTCCATGGCCTCGACCACGTTGAGGGCTTCGTTGAGCATCACTTCCTGGCCGCGCCTGAGCTCTTCGAGCTCCACGCTGGGGCTGACGTTCACCCGGAGCTTGCGGCCCCCGGTGAAGATGTCCGCCGTGCCGTCCTCGTTCGCCACGAGGAAGACACCGAAGCCGGCCGGTGGCTGCGCCAGCCGGTCGACCTCTTCCTTGAGGGCCACGATCTGGTCGCGGGCCTCACGGAGCGTGTTGGCGAGCCGCTCGTTCTGTGCGGACACGCCGGCCAGGTTGGTCTGCAGCTCGACGATCCGCTCTTCGAGAATCCTCGTGTGCCGCGGAGAGTCGGCGAGCTTGCGTCGCAGGACGGCGATCTCCTGCTCAAGGTAGGCAACCTGCCCGGCAGGGTCATCGGACCCTCGTCCCGGGCGGATGCCGCGGTTCATGTCGTCGTCGTGGGCTGCCACGGTCCTCACCTCCTCCAAGGGGAGCTGGACGCTTCCAGACCCTACCTGGGTGGGTGTCGATTGAAACCCCTAGATCACAAAGACTGTCGGGGTGTGTCCGATCTTCACCCTTGCGCTCTCCCTCACGCCAGGGGAATACCCACCGAACACGGTCGGGAAGCGGGCGGAGGTAGGGTCGACGTGTTCAACACCCGTCAGAGCTGGCCCGATTCCCCAGTCTGCGGATCGCTCGACGCAGGAAACGGCAGGAGAAATGACCGTGCAGCAGGAGGCCCCAGGCGGCAGCGAGGCTCTCGAGGTCTGGATCGACCAGGATCTCTGCACCGGAGACGGCATCTGCGCCCAGTACGCGCCGGAGGTCTTCGAGCTGGACATCGACGGCCTGGCCTACGTGAAGAGCGCCGACGACGAGCTCCTGCAGGCCCCGGGCGCCACAACGCCCGTACCGCTGACGCTTCTGCGGGATGTCGCCGACTCCGCGAAGGAGTGCCCGGGCGACTGCATCCACGTACGTCGAGTTTCGGACAGGGTCGAGGTCTACGGCCCCGACGCGGAGTGACCCGAAGGGCACTCCGCGTCACGACGTGTCTCTTTTCTCACATGCTTCTCATGCGTTCTGGGCCCCGGAGGGTGTCGAGCGGATGAACGTGCCGTTCTTCCACTGCCACTTGGCCTGCTCCTTCACGTCCGGGCAGCAACTCGGCACGTCGGCAGAGGAGTAGCCGAGCAGGGTCGCCGTGACGGCGCCGTCACGCACCGCGAAGTCGGTGACGCTGAGGCGGTCCTTCGGGTCGACCAGGGTGGCCACGACGCGGGCCTTCTTGGCTCCCGACCCGCCCCGGGTGATGACGTAGACGCCGTTGGGCGGGGTGCCGATGCCCGCGTCGCAGCGGACCACGGCCACCGTCTCCGGGCTGCCGTCGCCGTCCAGGTCTCCGGACGCCTTCTTCTGCACGAGAACCTTGACGGGCCCGCACTCGATCGGGAACTTGACGCCCTCGGGGTCCGGGGGCGCCGTCGCGGCCGGGACGGACTTGGCCCCGGGGCCGGGCTGAGCCGCCGTCGCGGAGCCGGGCTGGAGGACCGAGGAGAGGGCGACGACTCCGGCCAGGGCGGTGGCCGTGGCGAGCCAGTGGATGGGGCGGGTGTGGGTGTGTGCCAGTTCCGGGACGACGGATTGCTGCACTAGGAGCGTCTCCTGGGAGGGCCGTGACGGTGGGGGTGGGGTGGCCAGCATGGTGCCACACGTCACAGTGGGGTGGAACGGCGGGGTCCGGACTTCTGGCGGCGTGTCACGGCGGTGGGCCAACGGAAAGGGCTTGCGGCGGAGTTGTCGGCCTGTCCCGCGGCCCACGTACGGGAACGCGCTGCGGCCGAGCTCCGGAGTGCTTCCGGGAACTCGGCCACAGGTGTGGTGCGTTGAGTGCGTCGACGGCGTGGGCGCCGGTCGGGTCAGCGGCCTGAGCCGCCGTCGGCGTTCGGACCGGTGTAGTCATCGCCGTATGCGCCCTTGGCCGGGCGGCGGCGACGCATGGGCGGCTCGACACCGTCCGCGAGTCGGCGGGCGGTGAGCAGGAAGCCGGTATGGCCGATCATCCGGTGATCCGGGCGGACCGCCAGGCCCTCGACGTGCCAGTTGCGGATCATCGACTCCCACGCGGACGGCTCGTTGAAGGAGCCGATCTCACGGATGGACTCGACGGTCCGCGCGAGCTGGGTGGTGGTGGCGACGTAGCAGCACAGGATGCCGCCGGGGACGAGCGCCTTGGAGACGGCCTCCAGGCACTCCCAGGGGGCGAGCATGTCGAGGATGACACGGTCGACGTCGGTGTCGGACAGATTGTCCTGGAGGTCGCCGACGGTGAGCTGCCAGGCGGGGTGCGGGCCGCCGAAGTAGCGCTCCACGTTCTGCTGGGCGATCTCCGCGAAGTCCTCGCGGCGCTCGTAGGAGTGGAGCATGCCCTGGTCGCCGATGGCGCGCAGCAGGAAGCTGCTGAGCGAGCCGGAGCCCACGCCCGCTTCCACGACGCGCGCGCCGGGGAAGATGTCGGCGAAGGCCAGGATCTGCCCCGCGTCCTTGGGGTAGACCACGGCGGCGCCGCGGGGCATGGACAGGACGTAGTCGGGGAGCAGGGGGCGCAGCGCGAGATAGGCGACGTTCCCCGTGGTGCGGACAACGCTGCCCTCGGGAGCGCCGATCAGCTCGTCGTGGGGGAAGGAACCCTTGTGGGTGTGGAAGTTCTTCCCGGCCTCGAGCGTGAACGTGTAGTGGCGGCCCTTGGGGTCGGTCAGCTGAACCTGGTCCCCGACCTTGAAGGGCCCGCGCCTGCGGGCGGCACCGGTCGGTTCGGACATGTGACCAGCCTACCGGTCCCTGCGCGGGGTCCCGACCACGTTCGGGCGGGGGGGCGTACAGCTCAGGACGGGCGGGCCATCGCCTTGACGAAGGCTCGCTCGACGTCCGCCGCGGACAGGACTCCGTAGATCTCGCCCGAGTCCTCCACCACCAGGTACTCGGTCGCCGGGGTGGCACGGAGAGTGTCCAGGAGGGCCTCGCCGGCGAGTTCCGCGGAGACGCGCATGCCGTCGGTGAGGTCCTGGGCGAGACCGCTGACGGCGACCCAGGGGCGGCGGTGCTCCGGCACGCCGACGATGGCGGCCTCGCGGACGAGGGAGAGCGGTTCGCCGTTGGCGTCGACGACGACCAGGGCGCGGGCGCCGGCGTCGTTGGCGCGGCGCAGTGCCTCCGAGAGCGGGGTGCTGGTCTCGACCGGGACCGCGCGCCGGGTGAGTGAGCGGGCGCGCAGCTCGGGCAGGTGTTCGCGCAGACGGGCCATGCGGAGGCTGTTGCCGGCGCCGGTCCAGATGATCGCGGCGAGGATCGCGGCGAGCAGGGCGTCGGTGACGGTGTCCATGCCGCCGATGTTGTCCTGGGTGGCGCCGAGCGCTCCGGACTGGGTGAGCAGGGGTAGGCCGATCAGTACGGAGACGGCGAGGGCGCGGCCGACCCAGGCGGCGGCGATCGTGCCGCTCATCGGCTTGCCGGTGATCTTCCAGACGACCGCGCGGAGCATGCGGCCGCCGTCCAGGGGCAGACCGGGGAGCAGGTTGAAGGCGGCCACGATCAGGTTGGAGATCATCAGGCCGGCCAGCAGCACGCCGGGGACCGTGCCGGGCTCGACGGCCAGCATGGCGAGGTAGAAGAGGCCCGAGAGGACGAGGGAGAGCAGGGGTCCGACGAAGGACAGTACGAACTCCCGGCCCGGGGTCTCGGCCTCCTTCTCGATCTCCGAGACGCCGCCGAAGAACTGCAGCTGGATCCGGCGCACCGGCAGTTTGAAGCGCAGGGCGGCGACCGTGTGGGCCAGCTCGTGGACGAGGACGGAGGCGTAGAAGGCGACCGCGAAGAAGAGGGACACGAGGTAGCGCAGGGCGCCGAGTTCGGGGAGCACACGGTCGAGCTGGCCGCCGAACACCCAGGTGATCAGCGCGGCCACGAGGAACCAGCTGGGCGCCACGTACACGGGCACACCGAACGGCCGCCCCATCAGCAGCCCGCCACCGGGCTCCCGGCCGCGTCGCGGGGGCTGCGCCTTGCCGGTACCGGAGTGGGCCAGGGTTCGGGGGTGCTCGGGTTCGGTGTGCGGGTGGCCTCCGGCGGAGGAGCCGTGGCGCGCGTCGGCCTCGTCCGAGGAGTCGGAAGGGGAACCGGAACCGGCGGGTGCCTCGGCCCGGTCCGAGGAATCGCCGGGCGCCTCGGCCCCGTCCGCGGCCCCGCTCGAAGAGTCGCCGTGCGTCGCGGCCCCGCTCGAAGAGTCGCCGTGCGTCGCGGCCCCGCGGGCGGAGTCGGTGGGGTCGTGGGGGCCGTCGGGGGACGGGGCGGCCTGGGGGGTGCCCGGGGTCGTGGGCGGTGTCGGCCCGGTGGGGTGCTCGGAGCGTTCCGGTCCGGGACGCGTGGCATCCGCGGCCGGGGCCGAGGGGTCCCGCTGCTCCCCGTGGCGCTCGGTCGCTTCGTCGGTGCCGGACCGCAGCTGCCCGCTCCCGCCGCTCTCGTCCACGATGTCCCCTCGTTCGAAGCGTCTCCCGCTCCCGATCATGCGAAGCAGGAGGGTCTGGGTCGATGGTATGCGTCCGTCGCGACGCGTTCCGCCCCGGCACCCCCTCTGTTTTCCGCTCCGTCGCACAAGCGCGCACAAGCCCCTACTGTGCACTCACTGTCAGTGGCGGGCCGTAAGGTCTGTGGACATGGAAACCAGCACCGGGGGCGCCGTGCCGCCCGAGCCGACCGAAGCCGTCGCGGCCGAAGCCGTCACGGCCGAGGCTGCCGTGGCCGAAGCCGCCGTGGCCGAGGCGACCGACGCGTCGGCGGTTCCCGCGGCCCGACCGGCCCTGCCTCCGAGCTCGCTGTCACCCTCACGGGCCGGCGACTTCATGCAGTGCCCGTTGCTCTACCGGTTCCGGGTGATCGACAGACTCCCCGAGAAGCCGAGCGAGGCGGCCACCCGCGGCACGCTGGTCCACGCGGTGCTGGAGCGCCTCTTCGACGCCCCGGCGGCGGAGCGGACGGCTCCGCGCGCCAAGTCGCTCATTCCGGGGCAGTGGGACCGGCTGCGCGAGACGCGGCCGGAGGTCGTGGAGCTGTTCGCCGACGATCCCGAGGGCGAGCGGTTGACGCGCTGGCTGGGCGAGGCCGAGCAGCTGGTGGAGCGCTGGTTCAGTCTTGAGGACCCGACGCGGCTGGAGCCCGCCGAGCGCGAGCTGGCCGTCGAGGCCCGGCTCGACTCCGGGCTGAAACTGCGCGGCATCATCGACCGCGTCGACGTGGCCCCGACGGGCGAGGTCCGGATCGTCGACTACAAGACGGGCAAGGCGCCGCGGCCGGAGTACGCCGAGGGTGCGCTGTTCCAGATGAAGTTCTACGCCCTGGTGGTGTGGCGGCTGAAGCAGGTGGTCCCGCGCCGGCTCCAGCTCGTCTACCTCGGCAGCGGCGACGTGGTGACGTACGACCCGATGATCGAGGACCTGGAGCGGGTCGAGCGCAAGCTGCTCGCCCTGTGGGAGGCGATCCGGCAGGCCACCGAGACGGGCGACTGGCGGCCGAGGCCCACCAAGCTCTGCGGCTGGTGCGACCACCAAGCGGTATGTCCGGAATTCGGCGGTACTCCCCCGCCCTATCCGCTGCCGGTCAGGGCGCCGGAGTCAGGCGTCACCGAGCAGGGCAGAATGGGGCGGGATTAGGGCCTGTCCGGCGCGTCGCTCAGCTCCGGCCTGGTCCGCCGGACAGACCTCAAGGAGACTTTACGTGGCCATCCGCGTCCTACTGGTCGACGACCAGCCGCTGCTGCGTACCGGCTTCCGGATGATTCTGGAGGCGGAGCAGGACATCGCGGTCGTCGGCGAGGCCGGTGACGGTCTCCAGGCACTCGATCAGGTACGTGCGCTGCAGCCCGATGTGGTTCTGATGGACATCCGTATGCCGAGGATGGACGGGGTGGAGGCGACCCGGCAGATCACCGGGCCGGGGCGGGACGGACCGGCCAAGGTGCTCGTCCTGACGACCTTCGACCTCGACGAGTACGTGGTGGAGGCGCTGCGCGCCGGGGCCAGCGGCTTCCTCCTCAAGGACGCGCCGGCCAATGAGCTGGTGCAGGCGATCCGGGTGGTCGCCGCGGGCGAGGCGATGCTCGCGCCGAGCATCACCCGTCGGCTTCTCGACAAGTACGCGGGTCATCTGCCGTCCGGCGACGAGCCGGTGCCCGACACGCTGCACACCCTGACCGAGCGGGAGGTCGAGGTGCTGAAGCTGGTGGCGCGCGGCCTGTCGAACGCGGAGATCGCCGCCGACCTGTTCGTCAGCGAGACCACCGTCAAAACGCATGTGGGCCATGTGCTCACCAAGTTGGGGCTGCGCGACCGGGTGCAGGCCGCGGTGTACGCGTACGAGAGCGGGTTGGTGCGCCCGGGCGCACCGCAGTAACCCCTGATACGCCGTCCACTCCCCCAGGTGCTCGGCCGAGGGTCCCAGGAGCACGACCGAGGGCGCCCCTTCCACGAAGAGGGCGCCCTCGGCGTTCGTACCGGCGGTGGTGGGTCAGTCCTTGCTGATATCCCAGAAGCGGAACACCGTCGAGGCGTCGAGGCAGTACTCGAGGCCGTAGACGTTGTCCCGCACGATCGCGTACTGCTTGGCCTGCCAGATCGGGATGACCGGGAGGTCCTCGGCCACGATGTCCTGGATCTTGCCGTACTCGGTGTCGGTCGAGGAGCGGTCGCTCTGGGCGGCCGTCTTCGGGATGAGCCGACCGGTGATCGCGCTGTTCGTGTAGTGGTTGCTCAGCACGTTGCCCTTGCCGAAGAACGGGGCCGTGAAGTTGTCGGGGTCCGGGTAGTCGGGCACCCAGCCCTTCACGTACACGCCGTACCTGCCCTTGGCGATGTCCTTCTCGTACTGGTCGTACGCGACGGACTTCACGGTCGCGTCGAACAGCCCGCTGGCGTTGAGCTGCTGGGCGATCGCCCTGAACTCCTGGTCGGTGGCGGGGCCGTAGCGCGAGGGGGTCGACCAGAGCGTGAGCTTGACCTTGCCCGTGATGCCCTCGGTCCGGAGCGCGGCGGCGGCCCTCGTCTTCGAGGGGCGGGCGCCGTAGCGGTCGAAGAAGGCCGTGTCGTGGCCGGTGACACCGGCGGGGACGATCGAGTACAGCGGCGTCGCGGTGTCCTCGTAGACCTTGTTGACCAGGGCCTCGCGGTCGAGCAGATAGGCGATGGCCTTGCGCACGCCGAGCTTGCCGGCGACCGGGTCGTCCATGTTGAAGACCATGTGCTGGACTTCGGCGCTGGTGCCCTCGACGACGTTGACGCCCCTGCCGGTGGAGGTGTCGTTGCTGATGTCCGCGATGTCGTCGGCGGCGAGACCTCGGTAGGCGATGTCGACCTGGTGGTTCAGCAGCGCCTTCTTCAGGGCGGTCTGGTCGCCGTGGAAGAACCTCAGCGTGATGCCGGAGTTCTTCACCCTGGCGGTGCCCTTGTAGCTGTCGTTGACCGAGAAGACGGCCTGGTCCTTGCCGAAGGAGTCCAGCTTGTACGGGCCCGAGCCGACCGCCTGGCCGTCCCTGCGCAGCCCGTTGTCCGCGTACTGCTGGTGATCCACGATCGAGCCGGCGCCGGAGGCGATCTTGCTGGGGAAGGTGGCGTCGGCGTACTTCAGCCTGAAGACGACGGTCTTCGCGTCCGGGGTCTGGACCGTGTCGAGCATGGGGAACATGACGGCCGGACCGGAGACGTCGTCGATCTTCAGAATGCGGTCGAAGGAGAACTTGACGTCCTCGGAGGTGAGGGCGTCACCGTTGCTGAACTTCAGGCCGTCCTGGAGCGTGCACTTGTAGACCTTGGTCGTGGCGTCCGAGAACGCGCACTCCTCGGCCGCCTCCGGAACCGGCTCCGTACCGCCGTCGGGGAAACTCAGCAACGACTGGAAGACGTTGTTGAACAACAGCCAGGACCCCGGGTCGTAGCCGGATGCCGGGTCGGTGGCCAGGACGTCGTCGGACATCCCCATCACCAGGGAGGAGCCGGTGCTACCGGTGTCGCTCGTCTGCGTGCCGCATCCGGCGAGCAGACCGGCGGTCAGCCCCGTCGCGACGGACAGGACTGGCCACTGGTTGCGCATGTTCACGAGGAGGTGCCTTGTCATTGCTTCTCTGGAACGCCACGTGGAGCGGGCGCCGGGTCGTGCGGTCGGGCGCCGGGCCCACGGGACCCGGCGCCCTGTGAAGGACCGGTCAGCCGCTCACACCGCGGCCGAGCTCCCACAGCTGGAGCGTGGAGGACGAGTTGAGCGCCCACTCGGTGCCGGTGATGTCGTCCCGCGCAGCGATGTACTGCTTGCCCTGCCACAGCGGCAGGAGCGGGACGTCGTCGGCCACCCTGTCCTGGATCTCGGTGAGGCTCTTCGACGCGGTGAGCCGGTCGGCCTCGCGGCGGGACTCCGGGATCAGCGTGCCGCGGATCGTGGAGTTCACGTACGGCGAGCCGAGGGTGTTGTCCTTGTCCAGGAACGGCGCCAGGTAGTTGTCGGCGTCCGGGAAGTCAGGGAACCAGCCCATGCCGTAGACCTGGTACTCGTTCTTCTTCTCGGCCGGACGGAACGTCGTCCAGGGCTCGCCCTTGATCTCGACACTGAACAGGCCGCTGGCGTTGAGCTGCTTCTTCAGCACCTCGAACTCCTGCGCGGTGGCCGAGCCGTAGTGGTCGGTCGTGTAGTGCAGGGTGAGCTTCACAGGGGTGGTGATGCCGGCCTTGTTCAGCGTCGTGGTGGCCTTGGAGACGCTCGGGTCGCCGTACTTGTTGAAGAACGAGTTGGAGTGACCCGTGATGGTGGCCGGGACCATCGAGAACAGCGGCTCGGCCTGGGAGCCGTACACCTTGGAGACGAGCTCGCCGCGGTTGATCACCTCGGCCATGGCCTGGCGGACGGCCTTGCTCTTCACCGTCGGGTCATCGGTGTTGAAGCCGAGGTAGCGGATCTCGAGGCCGGGCATCTCGACCAGGTCGATCTTGCCGGTCGCACCGGCGGCACCGAGCTTGTTGATCTGCGCCGGCGTCATCGCGCGGGTCATGAGGTCGATGTCGCCCTTGTTGAGCGCGGCGCCCATGGCGTCGGCGCTCTCGAAGGAGCGCATCTCGACCTTGTCGTTCTTCGGCTTCAACAGACCCTTGTAGTTCGGGTTCTTGGTGAAGGTGATCTTGTCGGCCTCGTCGTTCTTGACGTCGGCCTGGAGGGTGTACGGGCCGGAGCCGTCGACGGAGAAGCCGTCGCGCAGCTTGCCCTTCTCGTAGTCCTTCGGGTTCACGATGCCGGCGACCGGGGTCGACAGCTTGAACGGGAAGGTGGCGTCCGCGGTCTTCAGGTGGAAGATCACCTGACGGTCGCCCTGCGTCTCCACGGTGTCGACGGTGGACAGCAGCGCGAACACGCCGCTGTCGGCCTTGAGCGACATCGCGCGGTCGATCGAGAACTTCACGTCCTTGGCGGTGATCGGGTCACCGCTCGCGAACTTCAGTCCGTCGCGCAGCGTGCAGGCGTAGCGCTCGTTGCCGGAGTCGGTGAAACCGCAGCTCTCGGCAGCCTCGGGCTGGGGATCGCCGTCACCGCGGGGCTGGACCATCAGCGTCTGCACGGTCTGGCGCAGGATGTTCCAGGTGCCGACGTCGTACGCGTACGCCGGGTCGAGAGGAGCCGGGGCATCCTTCGATGCGGTGAACCGGTCCGTGGTGCCCACGACGATCGCGTCGCCGCCGCTTCCCCCGCTGTTGGAACCGCCACACGCGGCGAGCACCGGGGCGAGCAAGCCGACAACGGCCGGCAGCACCAAAGTCTTGCGGTTCATGCTCGAGTTTCTCCAGAGCTGTCGTATCCGTGTACCCGCCATGCAGGGGTGGTGCGGGCGAGTCACCGGGGTTATGGCGAGGTTCTCGCGATGACATTAGTCCGCACCACCAGGACGGCCCGCAGAGACCGGAGTTGAGTTCCCATCACGCTGCGAAACCGGGCGCGGACGCACCGATAACCCGACAGCGGAAGGATTAGTGCAGCGTTCCACCAATCGGGACACAAGGGCACGTCGACCACCCCCGAAAGGGGGGTTACTGCACACGACAGACCGAATGTCGACCCCCTGTCAGGTGACGAACCTCACACCGTCAACTCAGTGGGAGAGTACCGGAATTCGGCCATCCGGCCCCGGATTGAATTTCCCGTGGCAGGTCCGGGGCCCTTACCGGCGGATACGCAGGGGATAGCGGCACATTCGGTTATGCACGCTGGGTGAACGCCTAGCGCATTTCCGTCATCAGGCCACGGAGAAAAGGCAGGTCGACCTCTTCGAGGGAGGTCACGACCGTGCGCCGGACGGCGGGGGAGATCGGGGCGACGGAGGGGACTGCGACCACGTGGCAGCCCGCGGCCTCCGCGGCGGCGACGCCCGTGGCGGTGTCCTCGATGACGGCGCACCGGGCCGGTTCGGCGCCGAGTCCGGACGCCGCCAGCAGATAGGGGTCGGGGAAGGGCTTGGTCCGCTCCACTTCGTCGCCCGCGACGGTCAGCGCGAAGTACTGGGGGCCCAGGGAGGCCAGAACACGGTCGATGATGCGCCGGTGCGAGGCGGAGACCAGGGCGGTGGGGATCTCGTGCGCGGCGAGCTCCGCGAGGAGTCTGGCCGCCCCTGGCATCAGCGGCAGCGCCCGGTCGATACGGTCCTCGAAACCGTCGTTGAGCAGCACCGTGAGCTCGCCGAGCGTGATGTCGGCCCCGGTGGCCTCGATCAGGAAACCCGCGCTGCGGGTCATGGGGCCGCCGACCACCACATGGCGCCAGGAGTCGTCGAGGGTGTGCCCGAGCGTCCGGAAGATCTCGACCTCGACGTCCCACCAGAACCCCTCGGTGTCCACCAGGGTGCCGTCCATGTCCAGGAGCACGGCCTGCAGCGCTGAGCCTTCGGCCGTACGGGTACCGAGCGCGGGAACCGTAGTGGTCATCCTGGCGCACCTCCTTGAGGGACGAGAAGGCCGGTTCCCTCAGGGGGAACCGGCCTGCTGTGGACCGTCCAGTGTACGACGGCGTCAGGTGAAGCGCCTGTTGGTTGTGCGGGCCCACTGACTCGCCTCGCGCCGAGTCACCTCGCGTTGAAGTACTTCGCCTCCGGGTGGTGGATCACGATCGCGTCCGTGGACTGCTCGGGGTGCAGCTGGAACTCCTCCGAGAGGTGGACGCCGATGCGCTCGGGCTCCAGGAGTTCGGCGATCTTGGCGCGGTCCTCCAGGTCGGGGCAGGCGCCGTAGCCGAGGGAGAAGCGGGCACCGCGGTACTTGAGGTCGAACATGTCCTCGATGGCCGAGGGGTCCTCACCGGCGAAGCCGAGCTCGGAGCGGACGCGGGCGTGCCAGTACTCGGCGAGGGCCTCGGCCAGCTGCACGGACAGGCCGTGCAGTTCGAGGTAGTCGCGATAGGAGTTCGACTCGAAGAGCTTGGCCGTCTCCTCGCCGATGCGGGAGCCGACCGTGACGACCTGGAGGCCGACGACATCCCGCTCACCGGACTCCTCGGGCCGGAAGAAGTCGGCCAGACACAGCCGCCGTCCGCGGCGCTGGCGCGGGAAGGTGAAGCGGGTGCGCTCGTTGCCCTGTTCGTCCAGGAGGATCAGGTCGTCGTCCTTGGACACACAGGGGAAGTAGCCGTAGACGACGGCCGCTTCGAGCAGGTTGTCGGTCTGAAGCTTGTCCAGCAGTCCGCGCAGCCGGGGCCGGCCCTCGGTCTCGACGAGTTCCTCGTACGTCGGTCCGTCGCCCGCACGGGCCTGCTTCAGGCCCCACTGGCCCTTGAACAGGGCGCCCTCGTCCAGCCAGGAGGCGTACTCCTTGAGCTGGATGCCCTTGATGACACGGGTGCCCCAGAAGGGCGGGGTGGGCACCGGGTTGTCGACGGCGACGTCCGAGCGGACGTGGCCCTCCTCCGGGCGCTCCTCGACGACCGTCGGTGCGGTGGCGCGCACCCGGCGCTGCTTGAGCTCCGGCAGCACGGCCCCCGGCACGCCCCGCTTGACCCCGATGAGCGCGTCCATCAGGCGCAGGCCCTCGAACGCGTCCCGGGCGTAGCGGACTTCGCCCTCGTAGATCTCGTGCAGGTCCTGCTCGACGTACGCCCTCGTCAGGGCGGCGCCGCCGAGGATGACCGGGTACTCGGCGGACAGACCACGCTGGTTGAGCTCCTCCAGGTTCTCCTTCATGATCACCGTGGACTTGACCAGCAGGCCCGACATGCCGATGACGTCGGCCCGGTGCTCCTCGGCGGCGTCCAGGATCGCGGAGACCGGCTGCTTGATGCCGAGGTTGACGACGTTGTAGCCGTTGTTGGACAGGATGATGTCGACGAGGTTCTTGCCGATGTCGTGCACGTCGCCGCGCACGGTCGCCAGCACGATGGTGCCCTTGCCCTCGGCGTCCGACTTCTCCATGTGCGGTTCGAGGTAGGCGACCGCGGTCTTCATGACCTCGGCGGACTGGAGCACGAACGGCAGCTGCATCTGGCCGGAGCCGAACAGCTCGCCGACCACCTTCATGCCGTCGAGCAGCGTCTCGTTGACGATGTCGAGGGCGGGGCGGGTCTGGAGGGCTTCGGCGAGGTCGGCCTCGAGGCCGTTCTTCTCGCCGTCGATGATGCGCCGCTTGAGTCGCTCGTCCAGGGGCAGCGCGGCCAGTTCCTCGGCCTTGCCCGCCCTCAGCGACTTGGTGGTGGCGCCCTCGAACAGCGCCATCAGCTTCTGGAGGGGGTCGTAGGCTGGTTCGTCGCCCTGCTGGGCGATGCGCCGGTCGTAGATCAGGTCGAGGGCGGTGGTGACCTGCTCCTCGTCGAAGCGCGCGATGGGGAGGATCTTCGACGCGTGCACGATCGCCGAGTCCAGGCCCGCCTTGACGCACTCGTCGAGGAAGACCGAGTTGAGCAGGATGCGGGCGGCCGGGTTGAGACCGAAGGAGATGTTCGACAGGCCCAGCGTGGTCTGCACGTCGGGGCGGCGGCGCTTGAGCTCCCGGATCGCCTCGATGGTGGCGATGCCGTCCTTCCGGGACTCCTCCTGGCCGGTGCAGATGGTGAAGGTCAGGGCGTCGATGAGGATGTCCGACTCGTGGATGCCCCAGTTCGTCGTCAGGTCCTCGATGAGCCGTTCGGCGATGGCGACCTTGGTCTCGACGGTACGGGCCTGGCCCTCCTCGTCGATGGTCAGCGCGATCAGCGCCGCGCCGTGCTCCTGAGCCAGCCTGGTGACCTTCGCGAAGCGGGACTCGGGGCCGTCGCCGTCCTCGTAGTTGACGGAGTTGATGACGGCCCGGCCGCCGAGCTTCTCCAGGCCGGCGCGCAGGACCTCGACCTCGGTGGAGTCCAGGACGATGGGCAGCGTGGAGGCGGTGGCGAAGCGTCCGGCGAGCTCCTGCATGTCCGCGACGCCGTCCCGGCCGACGTAGTCGACGCACAGGTCGAGCATGTGGGCGCCCTCGCGGATCTGGTCGCGGGCCATCTCCACACAGTCGTCCCAGCGGCCCTCCAGCATGGCCTCGCGGAACTTCTTCGAGCCGTTGGCGTTGGTGCGCTCGCCGATCGCCATGTACGCGGTGTCCTGGCGGAACGGGACGGTCTGGTAGAGGGAGGCGGCGCCGGGTTCGGGCTGGGGGCGCCGCTCCGCCGGTGCCATCCCGCGCACACGCTCGACGACCTGGCGCAGGTGCTCGGGGGTGCTGCCGCAGCAGCCGCCGACCAGGGACAGGCCGTACTGCTGGACGAAGGTCTCCTGCGCGTCCGCCATCTCGGGCGGTGTCAGCGGGAAGTACGCCCCGTCCTTGGTGAGGATGGGCAGCCCGGCGTTCGGCATGCACAGCAGCGGGATGCGGGAGTGGCGCGCGAGGTAGCGCAGGTGCTCGCTCATCTCGGCGGGGCCGGTGGAGCAGTTCAGGCCGATCATGTCGATGCCCAGCGGCTCCAGCGCGGTCAGCGCGGCGCCGATCTCCGAGCCCAGCAGCATCGTGCCGGTCGTCTCGAAGGCGAGGGAGACCAGCAGCGGCAGGTCGGCCCCGAGCGCGTCCAGGGCCCGGCGGGCGCCGAGGATGGACGACTTGGTCTGGAGGAGGTCCTGGGTGGTCTCGACGATCAGGGCGTCCGCGCCGCCGGCGATCAGGCCCTCGGCGTTCGCCTGGAAGCCGTCGCGCAGCGTGTGGAAGCCGATGTGGCCGAGGGTCGGCAGCTTCGTACCGGGGCCGATGGAGCCCAGCACCCACCGCCGGCGGCCGTCGCGGCCGGCGAACTCGTCGGCCACCTCGCGCGCGATGCGGGCGCCCGCCTCGGACAGCTCGTGCACCCGGTCGGAGATCTCGTACTCGGCCATGGCCGAGTGGTTGGCGCCGAAGGTGTTCGTCTCCACACAGTCCACGCCCACCTCGAAGTAGGCCTCGTGGACGGAACGGACGATGTCGGGGCGGGTGAGGTTCAGAATCTCGTTGCAGCCCTCGAGGTTCTCGAAGTCCTCGAGCGTCGGGTCCTGCGCCTGCAGCATCGTGCCCATCGCGCCGTCGGCCACCACGACACGCTCGGCGAGCGCCTCGCGGAGCGCGGCGATGCGGGTCCGGTTCTCGGCAAGCTCAGACGAAAGGGACGGGTTCGGCAACGAAGCCATGAAGGTGCTCCCTGAAGTGCGACGGCTGTCGGCTTTGCGCTTCCCATGGAAGGCGCACGCCGTCAGGGTAGCCCGAGCACCGTCGCGGGGTCAGGGGCGTCCACGGGGCGGACGGGCGTGGCGTGTGCGTCCGGGGTGTTAAGACAGACCGAACAAGTTGCGACGACCCATTAGCGGGAGCTCGGCAACGAACGGTAGTGTTCGACATTGCCGAACGGCGGTAGCGGAGGCGCACGCGGTCGGTCGAAGGGGACGGAGGCAGCACGGCGATGGCACGGAACATCCAGTCGCTCGAACGGGCGGCGGCGATGCTGCGGCTCCTGGCGGGCGGCGAGCGGCAGCTCGGCCTGTCCGACATCGCCTCCTCGCTGGGCCTGGCCAAGGGTACGGCCCACGGCATTCTGCGCACCCTCCAGCAGGAGGGCTTCGTCGAACAGGACAGCGTCTCGGGGCGTTACCAGCTGGGCGCCGAGCTGCTGCGGCTCGGCACCACCTATCTCGATGTGCACGAGCTGCGCGCGCGGGCGCTGGTGTGGACCGACGACCTGGCCCGCTCCAGCGGCGAGAGCGTCTACCTGGGCGTGCTGCACCAACACGGCGTGCTGATCGTGCACCACGTGTTCCGGCCCGACGACAGCCGTCAGGTGCTGGAGGTCGGGGCCATGCAGCCGCTGCACTCCACGGCCCTGGGCAAGGTCCTGTCGGCCTACGACCCGGTGGCGCACAGCGAGGTCCTGGAGGCCGAGCGGAAGACGTTCACGGCCCGCACGACGGTCGAACCGGAGCAGTTCGAGGGAGTCCTCGACCTGACCCGCGCACGCGGGTACGCCGACGACGTCGAGGAGACGTGGACGGGCGTCGCCTCGGTCGCGGCACCCATCCACAACCGGCGGCGCATGCCGGTGGGCGCGGTGGGCATCACGGGAGCCGTGGAGCGGATCTGCCGGGACGGCGAGCTGCGCCCCGAGCTGATCGCGGCGGTACGGGACTGCGCCCGCGCGGTCTCCCGGGACCTGGGAGCCGGACGGTTCTGACGCCCCGAACGACGAGCTGAACCCCGTACGACAACAGGCCGGTACGTGTCCCACGTACCGGCCCCTTTTTGGCATGTACGCGCGAGCCGCCGAGACCTCTCAAGATCGATAACTCGCAGCGATCAATAACGATCGTGTTTTCGATAACGGAACCCTTGACGAGCTGGTAACCCCAGGGCAAGACTCCCGTCCATCGGTCGGCATTGTCGAACACCTACCGGCAATACGCGTTAGAGTGTGACAACGCCATGGGCCGGCATCGCCCTCACCCCTGAGGGCGCGAACCACCGGTGGGACCCGGGGTTCGCCTTCCCCTGGACGAAGGACAAAGGAGTCGCGGGTGTCCAGCTCCGACATCTTCATCGGCGAGACCATAGGTACCGCCATACTCATCCTGCTCGGCGGTGGCGTCTGTGCCGCCGTCACGCTGAAGGCCTCCAAGGCCAGAAACGCCGGCTGGCTCGCCATCGCCTTCGGGTGGGGCTTCGCGGTCCTCACGGCGGTCTACACCTCCGCGCCACTGTCCGGCGCACACCTGAACCCGGCCGTGACGCTGGCGCTGACCATCAAGGACGGCGGCTGGAACAACCTGCCGGTGTACTGGGGCGGCCAGCTGCTCGGCGCGATGATCGGCGCCACGCTGGTCTGGGTCGTGTACTACGGACAGTTCCACGCGCACCTGACCGACCCCGACATCGTCGGGGCCGCTGACGCGCAGGCCGCTGGTGCCAAGGCCGTCGAGGCGGAGGAGAAGGGCGCGGGCCCCGTGCTCGGCATCTTCTCCACCGGCCCCGAGATCCGCAACGCGGTGCAGAACCTCGCCACGGAGATCATCGCCACCGTCGTGCTGGTGCTCGCGGTTCTCACGCAGGGTCTCAACGACAAGGGCAACGGCCTCGGCCCGCTGGGCGCCCTGATCACCGCGCTGGTGGTTGTCTCCATCGGCCTCTCCCTCGGTGGACCCACCGGTTACGCGATCAACCCGGCCCGTGACCTCGGCCCGCGCATCGTGCACGCGCTGCTCCCCCTGCCGAACAAGGGCGGCTCCGACTGGAGCTACGCCTGGGTTCCGGTCGTCGGTCCGCTGATCGGCGGCGCGATCGCCGCAGGCCTCTACAACGTCGCCTTTGCTTAAAACCCCGAGGCCTTCGGGCCTCGGGCCCTCTTTGAACCGCAAGGTTTTCCGAGCCGTAAGCAATACGCCGTCAGGCTGTGAGCAATACGCCGTGAGCCAGCCCCTTTCATACGGAACCTTCAGGAGCACACCGTGACCGACGCACACACCGCCGGCCCCTTCATCGCCGCGATCGACCAGGGCACCACGTCCAGCCGCTGCATCGTCTTCGACCGCGACGGACGCATCGTCTCCGTCGACCAGAAGGAGCACGAGCAGATCTTCCCGAAGCCGGGCTGGGTCGAGCACAACGCCGCCGAGATCTGGACCAACGTCCAGGAAGTCGTGGCCGGGGCCATCGAGAAGGCCGGCATCACCCGCGACGACATCAAGGCCATCGGCATCACCAACCAGCGCGAGACCACCGTGCTGTGGGACAAGAACACCGGTGAGCCCGTCCACAACGCCATCGTCTGGCAGGACACCCGCACCGACGCGCTCTGCAAGGAGCTCGGCCGCAACGTGGGCCAGGACCGCTTCCGCCGCGAGACCGGCCTGCCGCTCGCGTCCTACTTCGCCGGCCCCAAGGCCCGCTGGCTGCTCGACAACGTCGACGGCCTGCGCGAGCGCGCCGAGGCCGGGGACATCCTCTTCGGCACCATGGACACCTGGGTCATCTGGAACCTGACGGGCGGTGCGAACGGTGGCCACCACGTCACCGACGTCACCAACGCCTCCCGCACCATGCTGATGAACCTGCACACCCTGGCATGGGACGACAAGATCGCCGAGTCCATCGGCGTCCCGCTGGCCATGCTGCCGGAGATCCGCTCCTCCGCCGAGGTGTACGGCGAGGTGACCGGCGGCCGGCTCGGCGAGCTGCTCGGCGGCATCCCGGTCGCCTCCGCGCTCGGCGACCAGCAGGCGGCCCTGTTCGGCCAGACCTGCTTCTCCGAGGGCGAGGCCAAGTCCACGTACGGCACCGGCACGTTCATGCTGATGAACACCGGTGACAAGATCATCAACTCGTACTCGGGCCTGCTCACCACGGTGGGCTACCGCATCGGCGACCAGGCTCCGGTCTACGCCCTCGAGGGCTCGATCGCCGTCACCGGTTCGCTGGTGCAGTGGATGCGCGACCAGATGGGCCTGATCAAGTCCGCCGCCGAGATCGAGACCCTCGCGTCCTCGGTCGAGGACAACGGCGGTGCCTACTTCGTGCCGGCCTTCTCCGGTCTGTTCGCCCCGTACTGGCGCTCCGACGCCCGCGGTGTGATCGCCGGTCTGACCCGGTACGTCACCAAGGCGCACATCGCGCGCGCCGTCCTGGAGGCCACCGCCTGGCAGACCCGTGAGATCACCGACGCCATGACGAAGGACTCCGGCGTCGAACTCACGGCCCTCAAGGTCGACGGCGGCATGACCTCCAACAACCTGCTGATGCAGACCCTGGCCGACGTCCTGGACGCCCCCGTGGTGCGCCCGATGGTCGCCGAGACCACCTGCCTCGGCGCCGCCTACGCCGCCGGTCTCGCCGTCGGCTTCTGGACCAACACCGAGGACCTGCGCGCCAACTGGCGCCGGGCCGCGGAATGGACCCCCAACATGGACGCGGAGATCCGCGACCGTGAGTACAAGAGCTGGCTCAAGGCCGTGGAGCGGACCATGGGCTGGATCGAAGACGAGAACTGACAAGGAGTAACAACCCGCAATGACCAGTCAGTCCACCCTGCAGTCCGTGCCTGCCCTCGGTACGCACCCGGCCTCCGGCTCCAACCCGAGCCGCGCCGAGACCCGGGAGCAGCTCTCCAAGGCGACGTACGACCTTCTCGTGATCGGCGGCGGCATCCTGGGCATCTCCACCGCCTGGCACGCCGCGCAGTCCGGTCTGCGGGTGGCTCTGGTCGACGCCGGCGACTTCGCCGGCGCCACCTCCTCCGCCTCCTCCAAGCTGCTCCACGGCGGTCTGCGCTACCTGCAGACCGGCGCGGTGAAGCTGGTGGCGGAGAACCACTTCGAGCGCCGTGCGGTCTCCCGCCAGGTGGCCCCCCACCTGGCGAACCCGCTCACGTTCTACCTCCCCGTGTACAAGGGCGGGCCGCACGGCGCGGCAAAGCTCGGGGCGGGCGTCTTCGCCTACTCCGCACTGTCGGCGTTCGGCGACGGCGTCGGCCATCTGCTCTCGCCGGCCAAGGCGCAGCAGGACGTGCCGGAACTGCGCACCGAGAACCTCAAGGCCGTGGCCGTGTACGGCGACGACCAGATGAACGACGCGCGCATGGCGCTGATGACGGTCCGCGCGGCCGTCGAGGCGGGCGCGGTCGTCCTCAACCACGCGGAGGTGACCGGCCTGCGCTTCACCAAGGGCCGGGTCACGGGCGCGGACCTCAAGGACGGTACGAACGGCGCGGAGTTCGGGGTCAACGCGCACCTCGTCCTCAACGCCACCGGCCCCTGGGTCGACCACCTGCGCAGGATGGAGGACCCGAACGCGGCGCCGTCCATCCGCCTCTCCAAGGGCGCGCACCTGGTCCTCAAGCGCACCTCCCCCTGGAAGGCCGCGCTCGCGACCCCGATCGACAAGTACCGCATCACCTTCGCCCTCCCCTGGGAGGACATGCTGCTGCTCGGCACGACCGACGAGGAGTACGAGGGCGACCCGGCGGACGTCTCGGTCACCGAGAAGGACATATCCCAGATCCTGGACGAGGCCGCGTTCTCCATCCGCGACCAGCAGCTCTCCCGTGATCTGATCACGTACTCCTTCGCCGGTCTGCGGGTGCTGCCCGGCGGCCCCGGCGACACCTCGAAGGCCAAGCGCGAGACGGTCGTCACGGAGGGCCGTGGCGGGATGCTGTCCGTCGCGGGCGGCAAGTGGACCACCTTCCGGCACATCGGCCGTACGGTCATGAAGAAGCTGGAGTCGCTGCCGGGCCACCCGCTGGGCGAGGACTTCGAGCCGATCTCCGAGCTGCCGAAGAAGCTGCCGCTGCCGGGTGTCGCCAACCCGCGCGCGGTCGCCCACCGGCTGCTCGTCGACGGCCCGGCGCCCGGCCCCCGTATGGGCGCCGACACCGCCAAGCACCTGGCGACGCACTACGGTTCGCTGGCCTTCGACATCGCGCGCCTGGCCAACGAGAACCCGGAACTCGGCGAGCGTGTCCACCCGGACGCCCCGGAGATCTGGGCGCAGGTCGTGTGGGCCCGCGACCACGAGTGGGCCGAGACGACGGACGACGTGCTGCGCCGCCGTACGACGCTGACGATCCGCGGGCTCGCCACGGACGAGGTCCGCGGCAAGGTGCAGGACCTGCTCGACAAGAAGTGACCACACCCTGAGCGGGTGATCCGATCGGTTTGAGGGGCGGCTCCCACGGGGGGAGCCGCCCCTCCGCGTGCGCCGCCACAGCCGAGCGCCCGTCAGCGCAGGAGTGCCTCGACGTCCTCGGGTGACGTCAACTCCGCGCGGCGGACGATCAGTTCGCGCCCGAGGAGGAGCGCGCGCCGGGAGGCGGGTACCGGGTCCGGGAGGGTGGTGAGGTCGGTGAGGTGGGCGAAGCCGATGACGCGGCGGACGATCTCCGCGCCGGCGAAGCCCAGGGACTCGGTCCAGACGCGGTCCAGGAAGCGGTCGAGGAAGGCGTCGTCGAAGAAGGTGTCGACGCGGGTCGGCCACAGGCGGCGGAACTCCGCCCTGAACGCGTCCCAGGAGAGCCGGAGTTGGTCGCCGTGGTCACCCTCGACACCGAGCGCGTCGGCGCGGGCCGCGGAGACGAGCGTGTTCGCCCAGTACAGGCCGAGGTCGAAGCCGATCGGCCCGACGAAGGAGAACTCGGGGTCGAAGACCCGTACCACCGGGGCGCCCTCGCGCGTGCCGACCATGATGCTGCCGGTGTGCAGGTCTCCGTGGAGCAGGGCCTGTGCGCCGGTCATGAAGAGGTGGCGCAGTTCGGCGACCTCGGTGCGCAGTCGCGGGTCGGAGCGGAAGGCGGCGGTGAGGTCGTCGAGGCCGGGGTGCCAGTGGTTGTGCTCGTGCTCGAGGTACGGCTCGCAGAACACGACGTCCTCGGTGATCTTGCACAGCTCGGGGCTGACGGAGGCCGCGATCAGCGCCTTGCGTTCGGCGGAGGGCATGCCGAAGTCGCTGGTGGCGAAGGAGAGCTGGGCGACGAACTCGCCTATGCGGCGGGAGGTGTCCGGGCCGTAGGTGCCGCCCTCGTTGAGGATCGTGCGCAGCACCTCCAGGTCGGACATGTCCTCCATGACGAGGGCGTAGTTGCCGGAGTCGTAGCCGTGGATCGCCGGGATCTTGTCCGGGGCGACCTTGGCGACCTGCTCGTAGGCGCGGGCCTCGGCGTCGGCGCGCTCGGGGCTCATCGGCCAGGAGGGGCCCGCGACCCGCACCCAGGGCAGGGCCTGCTTGACGGCGAGGCTCCGGGAGCCGTCGGTGGCGGTGGCGAGGAAGACGCGGTTCATGTTGCCGTCGGAGACCTCGCGGACCTCCGGCTCGTCGGTGCCCCAGTGGCCGCGCTCGCGCAGATAGCCGGCGACGTCCTCGGTCTCCAGGATGCGGTAGCCCATCGACTCGTAACTCCCTTATGCGGTGCGGCGCTTGGACAGGGTGAAGCTGAAGACCAGGGCGAGGATGAGGACCGCGCCCTCGACGACGTCCTGCGTGTAGTACGGCAGTCCCTCGATGGTCAGACCCGTGGTGATGATCCCGATCAGGACGGCGCCCAGGGCCGTGCCCCAGACGTTGGGGCGGCCCCGGCCGAGGACGGAGGTGCCGACGAGGGCGACGGCGACGGCTTCGAGCAGCTGGGAGGTACCGGCGGAGACATCACCCTGGCCGATGCGGGAGGCCAGGATCAGGCCGCCGACGGAGGCGAGGACGCCGGACAGGACGTAGGCGAGTGCCCGGTACGCGCCGACGCGGATGCCGGCCAGCCGCGCGGCCTCGGGGTTGGCGCCGATCGCGTACAGCACACGCCCCCAGCGGGTGCGGGCCAGGAACACCCAGGCGACGACGGTCAGCGCGCCGAAGATCAGCACCGAGACGGGTACGCCGAGGAAGCTGCCGCGGTCGATGCGCAGGAAGCCCTCGGTGAACCTGCCGGGCGCGGTGGTGCCGTCGGACTGGGTCATGCCGGGGGTGATGGACTGGCCGTCGACCAGGATGAGTTTGGTGCCCTGGATCACGAACATGGTGCCGAGCGTGGCCAGCATGTCGGGGATCTTGAGGACGACGATCAGCAGGGCGTTCAGCAACCCGGCCAGTGCGCCCGCCGCGACGACCGCGAGGATCGCGACCGTGCCGACCTGGTTGTAGGTGACCATCGTCTTCGCGGCGACCGTGACGCCGAGCCCGGCGACGGCGCCGACGGACATGTCCATTCCGCCGACGGCCATGGTGAGCGTGACGCCGAGGCCGAGGACGGCGGCGACGGAGACGTACCGGAGGGTGTCGAGGAGCGTCGCCGAGTCGCGGAAGGACGGCTCGCTGATCGCGAAGTACGCGAAGAGCGTGACGGTGACGAAGATGAAGCCGTACTTGATGACGGCGTTCTGGATCCGGTGGCCGACGGCGGGCGCGGACGGGGTCGCCGCCCGCACGGGGGTGCTCTGAGTGGTCGTCATGGCGTACCTCCTGGTGTGCCGGGCATCAGACGGACGCCGAGATGGTCTGGATCACGCGGTCGCGCTCCGCGTCTTCCCCGTAGGCGTCGAGGCGGATCTCGCCCGCGGCCAGGACGACGACCCGGTCGGCGATCTCGAGGATCTCGTCCACGTCGGCGGACAGGACGAGGACGGCGGCTCCTTCGGCGGCCAGGGCGCGGGCGCGGCGGCCGATGTCGCGGCGGGCGCCGATGTCCACACCTCGGAACGGCTCGTCCAGGATGAGGACACGGGGGTTCTCGGCGAGCCAGCGGCCGACGACGACCTTCTGCTGGTTGCCGCCGGACAGCTCCTCGACGGTGCTGTGTTCGTCCCGGGCGACGACGCCGAGCTGCTCGATGGTGGCGCGGCCGAGCGCGTCCTCCTTGGCGCGGCTCACGAGTCCCACCGTGGAGAGCGACCTGAGGAACGGCAGGGAGATGTTCTGGGCCACCGACCAGCCGGGGACCAGCGCGTCCGCGTGCCGGTCCTCCGGGACCAGGTGGATGCCGCCGCGGATGGCGTCGGCCGGGCGGCGCGGCTCGTAGGGCTTGCCGTCCAGCTCGACGGCTCCCCCGGTGAAAGGTTCGGCGCCGAAGAGGCCGCGGGCCAGTTCGGTCTTGCCCGCGCCCAGCAGCCCGACGACGCCGGTGACCTCGCCGACGCGCAGGTCGAGGTCCTGGGGCGGGTGGCCCGCCAGGAGCGGGACGCCGCGCAGGGAGAGGACGACCTCGCCGTGTTCGCCCGTGTGCTGCGGCCGGGCGGTGGTCGTCTCCTGGGCCTCGGCGAGCATGGCGCGCAGGGCGCTGTCCCAGTCGAAGGGCTTGACCTGGTCCTCGGTGAGACGGCCGTCCCGCAGGACGACCAGGCGGTCGGCGAGCGCGTCGATCTCGCCGAGGCGGTGGGAGACGTAGAGCACCGCGATGCCCTCCGACCTCATCCGTTCGACGAGCGCGAACAGGCGCTCCGCCTCGGCGGCGGAGAGCGCGGAGGTCGGCTCGTCGAGGACGAGGAGGCGGGGCCGGGTCGCCAGGGCCCGGGCCAGGATCAGCAACTGGCGGTCGGAGATGCCGAGTTCGGTGACGTCCCTCCTGAGCACGGCGTCGCTCCAGCCGAGGTCCAGGGCCGACTGGATCTCGCGGGCCCGGGCCAGCAGCCGGCGTCCGTTGAGGAAGGGGTTGCCGCGCGTCTGGGCCAGCTCCTCGAAGACCAGGTTCTCGGCGACCGAAAGGCCTGGCACGATGCCCTCGCCGATGCGCTGGTGCACCGTCTGGATGCCCAACTGGCGGGCGGCGAGCGGCGAGTGGAGCGCGACGGGCACGCCGTTCACGCTCACCTGGCCGCCATGCTCCGTGTGCACGCCGGACAGGATCTTGATGAGCGTGGACTTGCCGGCGCCGTTCGCGCCGAGCAGCGCGACGACGCTGCCCGGCGCGATGTCGAGGGAGACGGAGGCGAGCACCGTCCTGCCCCCGAAGGCCATGCTGACGTCGCGGAGGGCGACCGCCGCGCTCTCCACCGGTGCGTCAGTGGGCGACATTGGGAATCCAGTCCGCGGTGCTGACCTTGGAGAGGTTCAGCGCGGGCAGCGCCGTGCGCAGCTGGTCCATGTTCTCGATCTTGTTCTGCTTCAGGAAGTCCCGGGTGATGGCGACGGCCGGGAACTCGACCGAGGTGGTGTTCAGCTGGCCGGCCAGATCCAGGGCGGCCGTACGGACGACTGCGGCGCCGACCGCGGACGGGTCGGTGCCCGCCGTGGCGACCCACGGGCTGTCCTTGGCGGTCATGTTCTGGATGTCGGCGTTGGAGACGTCCGCGCCGAAGACCTTCACCTTGCCCTGGAGCTTCTTGTTCTGGACGGCGAGGACGGTGCCCTTGGCGAGTTCGTCGTAGGGGGCGAAGACGCCGGTCACATCGGAGTTCTGGGTGAGCGCGGCGGACACCAGGGGAACGTTGTCGGTGGCGGTGGAGTCGGTGACCTTGCCGACCTTGAACGCCTGCTTCCAGCCATTGGCGTCGGCGGTCTTCTTCCAGACGCTGTCGCGCTTGTCGAGGGCGGCGTACCCGGCGACGTTGACGTAACCGACCTTGGCGTTCTTGCCGAGGTCCTTCGCCATGACGTCGAGCACGGCCTGCGCCATGCTCGCGTCGTCCTGCTCGGTGCTGACGACACTCTTGTCGGTGGTCTCGACGTCGTAGACGACGACCTTGATGCCCTTCTTCACCGCCTGGTCGATCTCGGGCTGGATCGTGGCCGGGAAGCCGTGGTCGACGATGACGGCCTGCGCGCCGGAGTTGATGGCCGAGGACAGGTCGGTGGCCTGCTTGGCGTTGTCGGCCTGGGCGTCGTACACGGTCAGGTCGATGCCGAGGGCCTTGGCCTGCGCCTTGGCGCCGTTGCCCCACTGCTCGAAGTAGTCGCCGGCGCCGCTCTGCCGGACCAGGGCCACCTTCACGTCGCCCTTGCTGAACGGGGCGGGCTTCTTGCCGGTCGCGGCGGAGGCCGAGGCGGCCCGGTCGCCGGTGCTCTGCGAGGCGTTGGAGGACTGGGAGCAGCCCGCGAGGAAGAGCGCGCAGACGGAGGCGAGCGACAGCGCGGCGAGGGGGACGCGGGTACGGGCGGCACGGGACATGAGGGCTCCAGAGCTGGGCAAGCAGGATGAGCGAGGCGAAGAGGGAGTGCCGGTCCGGAGCGCCGGGGAGGAAACATGCCAGGGCGACATACGTCTCGTACACGGGCGGGCGCCTCGGGTTCACGGGGAACGCACCGAGGGCGGGGCGTGGTTGAGCGCTCCGGGGTAGGTCAGCGACAGCGGGCTGTGGTCGACCGGAGCAAGTCCACGTACAGCCGCCGCACGAGCAGCAGCGTCTTCATAGGCAGATCATGTGAACGTTTCCAGCCAGCCGTCAAAGTATTGGACGTCGTTTCTCAGTATGTGGAACAACCACTTCGTCACACTCGGCCGATCACCGGGCGGGAGTTACCATCGCCGGACGATGTCGGACAGTGAGGCTTCCGATGACGACACCATGCGCGACAGCGATGCACCGCTGCACCGGCGCGGCGTGTCGCGGCTGACCACCGGCTCTCCCGCCTCCTGCACGCCGCCTTCCTCGTCTCTGGGCCGGGCACCGATGCCAGTCTCGGTATCCGGACATCCCATCCATCCCTTGGAGTTTCTCTCATGACCCTGCTGACGACCTGGCCCGAGTCCGGACCCGAGACACTGGTGCGCCGTACCTCCGACCCGGCCGAGATCGCCGCCGCGCTCGCGCCGATCGGTGTGCGCTACGAGCAGTGGCCGGTCCGCGAGGACGTGCCCGCGGACGCGGACAGCGACACGGTGTTCGCCGCCTACGGTGCCGAGATCGAGAAGCTGAACGCGGAGGAGGGCTTCACGACGGTCGACGTCCTCGGGCTGCACCCGAGCGACGACCCCGAGTACCCCGCCAAGGCGAAGGGGGCGCGCGCGAAGTTCCTCCAGGAGCACACGCACGACGACGATGACGAGGTGCGCTTCTTCGTCTCGGGGTCCGGGATCTTCTACCTCCACGTCGGCGGCGAGGTGCACGCCGTGCTGTGCGAGAAGGGTGACCTGCTGGGCGTGCCGCGCGGTACGACGCACTGGTTCGACATGGGGACGTCGCCGTCGTTCACCGCGATCCGGTTCTTCCACGAGGAGGACGGCTGGGTCGGGAACTTCACCGGTGACCGGATCGCGGACCGCTTCCCGGACTTCGACACGATCGACGCGGGGTACCAGCGGGACCGGGCCACGGCGTGACGCTCCGGTTCGACGTGGACGCCGTGGTGCTCGACATCGAGGGCACCACGAGCGCCACGGGCTTCGTCGTGGACGTGCTGTACCCGTACTCCCGCTCTCGGTTCGGAGCGCTGCTCTCGGAGCGGAGCGGTGATCCGGAGGTGGCGCGGGCGACCGCGCAGGTGCGGGAGCTGATCGCGGAGCCCGACGCGGACGCCGCCCGCGTCGAGAAGGCCCTGAACGGCTGGCTCGACGAGGATCGCAAGGCCACCCCGCTCAAGACCCTCCAGGGCATCATCTGGTCCGAGGGCTTCGCACGCGGCGACCTCGTCTCGCACTTCTACGAGGACGTCGTCCCGGCGCTGCGCGCGTGGCACGCGGCGGGCGTACGGCTGCACGTGTACTCGTCGGGGTCCGTGGCGGCGCAGCGGGCCTGGTTCCGGTCCAGTCCCGAGGGCGATCTGCTGCCGCTCGTCGAGGGGTTGTACGACACGGAGAACGCGGGACCCAAACAGGAGCCGGCGTCGTACGCGACGATCGCGGCGGCGCTGGGCAGCGCGCCCGACCGGCTGCTCTTCCTCTCCGACCGGCCCGGCGAGCTGGACGCGGCGCGGGCGGCCGGGTGGCGGACCGTGGGGGTACGCCGCCCCGGGGAGCCGTACTACGAGCAGGGCGTCGGCGATCACCCGCAGGCGGGGACGTTCGACGAGATCACCATCGCGAGGAGCACCACATGACCGCCGAGACACCGGCCCTCGACCTCAAGGAGGCGGGCGCGGTCCTGGCCGCCGAGTCGGCCCGCTTCGCCTCCTTCGGCTGGATGCGCGGCACGTCCGGCAACCTGTCCGTCGTCCTGAGCCGGGACCCGCTGCGGCTCGCCGTCACCGCGAGCGGGCACGACAAGGGTGAACTCACGCCCGACGACGTGGTGCTGGTGGACGGTTCGGGTGCGGCGGTCGCCGGCGGGAAGCCGTCGGCGGAGGCCGAGCTGCACGCGCGCGTGGCCGCGCTCACGGGTGCGGGGGCTGTCGTCCACGTCCACACGGTCGCGTCCGTGGCCATGGGGCGCCGGGAGCCCGGAGGCATCGTGTTCCGGGACCTGGAGATGCTCAAGGGCGTCGGCCTGCCCGCCCACGACGTCGAGGTCACCCTCCCCGTCATCGCCAACAGCCAGGACATGAAGGTCCTTGGCGACCGCCTGGAAGCGGCTCGCGACCCCCGCATGCCGGCGGTCGTCGTCGCGGGCCACGGGCTGTACGTCTGGGGCACGGACCCGCGCCGGGCCCGCCATCACACCGAAGTGGTGGAGTGGCTGCTGGAGTTGGAACTGACGGGCCGCTGAGCGACCGCGGCGGGTGGACTCACCCGGGACGAAAGAGGTGGACTCACCCGGGACGAAAGCACCGTGTGAGTCCGCCCCTGCGGCTAACGCAGGTGGTGGGCCGGGAGTTCGCCTGCCGATATCTCCAGCACCCCGCGCTCCGTCACCAGGCCCGTCACCAGGCGGCCCGGGGTGACGTCGAAGGCCGGGTTGTGGCCTCGGGACCCGATGGGCGCCGTGCGTATGCCCGACCACTCCAGTACCTCGTCCTCGCCACGGAGTTCGATGTGGATGTCGGCACCCGTGGCCGTGGCCAGGTCGACCGTCGTGGTGGGGGCGGCCACCAGGAACGGGATTCCGGCGTCCGCGCAGGCGAGGGCGACCCCGACCGTGCCCACCTTGTTGGCCGTGTCGCCGTTGGCGGCGATGCGGTCGGCACCGACGATCGCCGCGTCGACCTCGCCCCTCAGAATCGTTCCCGCGGCGGCACCGTCGGCCTGGACGTAGTGCGGGATGCCCTCCTGGACGAGTTCCCAGGCGGTGAGGCGGGAGCCCTGGAGGAGGGGACGCGTCTCGTCGGCGTACACGACCTCGACCAGGCCGCGCGCGTGCAGTTCACGGATGACGCCGAGCGCCGTGCCCCAGCCGGCGGTGGCGAGCGCACCGGTGTTGCAGTGCGTGAGCACCCGCAGCGGCCGGTTGGCCCCGGCCTTCTTGAGCAGCCAGTCCGCGCCGTACGCCCCCATCGCCCGGTTCGCCTCGACGTCCTCGCGTTGGACGGCCTCGGCCTCCGCGAGCACCGCGTCGAGTCCCTCGTCGAAGCGGGCCATCACACGGTCGACGCACACCATGAGGTTGACCGCGGTCGGGCGCGCCGCACGGACGCGGGCCACGGCCGCCCGCGTCTCCTCGGCCGACCAGCCCTCGCGCTCGCCCTGCAACAGCGCGAGCGCCACCCCGTACGCCCCCGCCGCCCCGATCGCCGGCGCGCCGCGCACGACGAGCCGCTGGATCGCGTCCACCAGCCCGTCCACGTCACGGATCTCGCGGGTCTCGGTGCGGTGCGGCAGCACCGTCTGGTCGATGAGCGCGAGGCTGTTTCCGGTCCAGTCGACGGCGCGCAGTTCCTGGGGCATAACGGGCACTCCTGATGTTCCGAAGATGCGCGACACCGTACATGACCTTTACGAACCACAGTTCGAGACAGTCGGACACGTGTCCTGAAACCGGTGTTACTCTCCGGCACCCGCAGCCCCCAGGCCGACGTGAAGGAGGACGTGTGCTGCTCACGATGCGCCGCTTCCTCGACTTCGGCCGGTGCGCCGCCGACGGCTGTCGTAGCTGACCGCAGTTCAGCTCCCGCCGTTCGCCCCGAGCTCCACCCCCCCTCACCGCTCCACCCTCTTCGCGCTGCCGCCCCGGCGTGCCCCGCCGCACCCACCGGAAGGTCATCCCCATGTCCCCCGTGTCCCGCAGAAGTCGCCGCCCCCTCCGGTTCGCCGCCCTCGCGGCGGGCACCGCGCTCCTCGCCACCGCCTGCAACGCCGCCGCCAAGGACAGTTCCTCCGAAGGCGCCAAGAGCGGCGGCAAGTCCTTCACTCTGGTCACTCCCGACGCCGTCGGGCAGAACGAGTTCCTGAAGCTCGCGGTCGACGGGGTGAAGGCCGCGGCCAAGGCGCACGACGGGACGCAGAAGGTTTACGAGTCCTCCGACACCGCCTCGCAGCAGCAGAACGTGCAGGCCGCGGTGGAAGCCAGGCCCGACGTCATCGTGCTGGTCGGCTTCGAGTTCGCCGACCTGGTCGCGCAGCAGGCCAAGGCCCACACCGACCAGCAGTTCCTGATGGTCGACGCGTGCACGACGAAGATGTTCAAGAACGTCGGTTGCGCGGTCTTCCGCGAGCACGAGGGCGTGTACCTCGCGGGCGCGGAGGCCGGACTGCTCAGCAAGAGCGGCAAGGTCGGCGCGGTGGACGTCCTCGACACGCCCCAGTTCCGGCGCTACAGCGACCCGGCACGTGTGGGGACTGCGCCTGCGCGGGGTCGGCGAGGCGCCTCAGGCCGCGGCGACCCTCGGTGTCAGCCCGGCCAAGTACCAGTACGCGGCCGTACTCGTCTCGGGTGTCCTGTGCGGGCTCGCGGGGGCCCAACTCGCCCTCGGCAACGTCACGTTGTTCTCCGAGAACATGACGGCGGGGCGCGGCTGGATCGCCGTCGTCACGGTCATGCTCGGCCGTGCCCTGCCTCTCGGCGTCCTGCTCGCCGCGCTGCTCTTCGGCCTCGCCGAGGCCGCCGGCTTCCGTCTGCAGGGCCTCGGCCTGCCCCAGCAGGCGACCGACGCCGCGCCGTACGTCGTCACGCTCGGCGCCCTCTTCCTCACGACGGCACGCCGCCGTCGCCGTACCACCCCCGCTGGAGCCGTCTCATGACCCAGGACCTGCTGCCCATCACCCGCATACCCCGCACCGGTCTGCCACCGTCCGCCGTGGTCGTCGGCGACCCGGCGCGCGCCGCGGCCGTCGCCGCCCTGCTCGACGGCGTCGAGGAGGTCTCCTACCAACGTGAGTACCGTGTTTTCAGAGGGAGTTGGAAGGGTCTGCCGGTCACCGTCGCCTCGCACGGAGTCGGCGCGCCGGGCGCGATCCTGCTCTTCCAGGAGCTGGCCGACGCGGGCGTCACGACCTTCCTGCGGTTCGGCACCGCCGGGGCGATGCGCCCGGGCATCGGGGACGGCGATCTCGTCATCGCGGAGGCGGCCGTACGGGACGACGGGGTGACCCAGCAGCTGCTGCCGCCGGAGTACCCGGCGGTCTCCTCCCCCGAGGCGGTGTTCGCGCTCCAGCGCGCGGCCCGCGCCGCGGACGCCCCGCACCACCGGGGTCTCGTGTGGACCCGGGCGGCCTTCCAGCCGGGCCTGATCCCGCTGACCGCCTACGACAACGCGGGCCTCGCGGCGATCGAGATGGAGCTGTCCGCGCTGCTGGTCACCGCGTCGCTGCGCGGTCTCGTCGCGGGCGGCGTGCTCGTGATCGACGGCGCGAACGCGGACGAGCTGGTCGACGAGGAGAACACCGGCGGCTACAACCCGCACCGCGACGTCGTCGCGACGGGCGTGGAGCGCGGTGCGGTGGTCGCGCTGGAAGCACTGCGTCTGCTGGCGGAAGAGAGGGCGTGCGCCGCATGAGCGAGCACGCCGATCTGCTGGTCCACGGCGGGGACGTCCTCACCGTCGACGAGGCGGGTACCTTCGTACGCTCCGGCGCGGTCGCGGTCCGCGACGGCGAGATCCGTGAAGTCGGCGCCGCCGAGGAGCTGCGCACGCGGTACGAGGCCGCCGAGACTCTCGACGCCACGGGCTGTCTCGTCCTGCCCGGCCTCGTCAACACCCACACGCACCTGGCGATGGCGCTGCTGCGCGGCCGCGCCGACGACGTCACGCTCCAGGGCTTCCTGGAGCGGGTGCTGCGCTGGGAAGCGGAGTTGCTGTCGCCGAAGAACGTCGCCGCGGGGGTGCGGGCCGCGATCGCCGAGAGCGTACGGGCCGGGGTCACTTCGGCGCTCGACATGTACTGGTTCCACGAGGCGGCCGAGCGGGTCGCCCGGGAGGCGGGCTGGCGGCTGCACACCGGGCCGACCTTCATGGACGTACCGGACCCGGCGGACGGCATCGCGTACGAGGACCGGATGGCGTGAGCCCGCCGTGATCTGGCCGATCGCGCGACGGCTCGGCCCGGCACCCGACCCGTCCTCTTCGCGCACTCGACCTACGCGCTCTCGCCCGATCAGCTCACCGGCATCGCCGCGCTGGCACGGGAGTTCGGCGCGCTGCTGCACATCCGCGCGGCGGAGAACGCGACCGAGGTCGCCACCGTCGAGGTCCGCCACGGCAGTCGGCCCGTGGAACTTCTCGACTCACTCGGGCTGCTCGGACCCGATCTGCTGATCGCGCACGCCGTGGATCTGACGGGTCCCGAGATCGCGGCCCTGGCCCGCACCGGCACCTCCGTCGCGCACTGTCCGGTCTCCAATCTGAAACTCGGCTGCGGCATCGCTCCGGTGCCGCGCCTGCTGAGCGCGGGTGTGACGGTCGGGCTCGGCACGGACGGAGCGGTCAGCTCGAACACGCTGGACATGCTGGGGGCGGTCCGGCAGGCGGCCCTGGTCCACAAGGCGGCCGGCGATCCCACGGCGGTGGGCGCCGAACAGGCGGTCCGGATGGCGACCCTCGAGGGTGCCCGCGCGCTGGGCCTCGGCGACCACCTGGGCTCCCTGGAGCCGGGCAAGCGCGCCGACCTGATCGTGCTCGACCTGAACGCGCCCCATGTGCGGCCGGTGCGCAACCCGTGGTCCACGCTCGCCTACGCCGCGCACTCGGCGGACGTGAGGGACACCGTCGTCGACGGCAGGATCCTGATGCGGGACCGCGTGCTCACGACGCTCGACGAGGCCGCCGCCCTCGCCGATCTGGAGGCTCTCGCCTGATGCGACCGTGGATTGTGTGTCCGTTCGGCCTGGTGACCCCACATAATGGCCCAAGACATCGGATGACTCAGCGACATCCGGAGTGACAGGGAGGTCGGCCATGGCAGTCACCGATGAGGCGATCGAGAAGATCAAGGGCATGATCGTCTCCGGCACGCTGCGCCCCGGCGACCGGCTTCCCAAGGAGAGCGAGCTCGCCGCCGACCTCGGCCTGTCCCGGAACTCCCTGCGGGAGGCGGTGCGCGCGCTCTCGCTGATCCGCATCCTGGACGTACGGCAGGGCGACGGCACGTACGTCACCAGCCTCGACCCCCAGCTCCTCCTGGAGGCGCTGAGCTTCGTCGTCGACTTCCACCGGGACGACACGGTGCTCGAGTTCCTCGCCGTGCGCCGGATCCTGGAGCCCGCCGCGACGGCGATGGCAGCCTCGAGGATCAGCGAGCAGCAACTGCACGCCCTGACCTCCCAGCTGGACGCGCTGGGCGCCGCCCCCTCGGTGGAGGAGCTCGTCGCCTGCGACCTGGAGTTCCACCGGGGCATCGTGCAGAGTTCCGGGAACTCGGTCCTGTGCTCGCTGCTGGACGGCCTCTCGGGACCCACCACCCGGGCCCGGATCTGGCGCGGCCTCACCCAGGAGGACGCGGTCAGTCGCACCCTTCACGAGCACCGGGCGATCCTGTCCGCCCTGCGGGACCGCGACGCGGAGGCGGCCCGCTCGTGGGCGACGGTGCACATCGCGAGCGTGGAGCAGTGGCTGCGCAGCACCCTGTAGAAACAGCTCGGATGACTCGGGGCTGGTTCATGACGGCGATCACGAGTGTTTCCGGCCCTTCGGTGGGGCAGTGATCCGTTCACTCCCCCGTGCAAGGGGGCTGCGGAGGCCCCCTGGGCACGCCGTAAGGTTGGGGCGTACGTAAGGGGCACGTCGGAAGGAGGCGCTGGGTGATCGAGCTCGAGGGGGTTCCCGAGCTGATCGACCCGGTCATGGTGGCCGCGTTCGAGGGCTGGAACGACGCCGGCGACGCCGCCTCCACCGCGGTCGCGCATCTCGACAGGGAGTGGAAGGGCGAGGTGTTCGCGGCGCTGGACGCCGAGGACTACTACGACTTCCAGGTGAACCGCCCCACGGTGTGGCTGGACGGCGGGGTCCGCAAGATCACCTGGCCGACCACGCGCCTGTCGGTGGTCCGGGTCGGCGGCGAGAAGCCGCGCGACCTCGTGCTGGTCCGCGGGATCGAGCCGTCGATGCGGTGGCGCTCGTTCTGCAACGAGCTGCTCGGCTTCGCGCACGAGCTCGGTGTGGAGCTGGTGGTGATCCTGGGCGCACTGCTCGGTGACACCCCGCACACACGTCCGGTACCGGTGAGCGGGGTCACCTCCGACCCGGACCTGGCCCGCACGATGGACCTGGAGGAGACCAAGTACGAGGGCCCCACAGGCATTGTCGGCATCCTCCAGGAGGCGTGCACGCACGCGGGCGTACCGGCGGTGTCGCTGTGGGCGGCCGTACCGCACTATGTGTCGCAGCCGCCGAACCCGAAGGCGACGCTGGCCCTCCTCAACCGTCTGGAGGACCTGATCGACCTGCGGATCCCGCTGGGCGAGCTGCCCGAGGACGCGCGGGCCTGGCAGCTGGGCGTGGACCAGCTGGCCGCCGAGGACAGCGAGGTCGCCGAGTACGTGCAGACGCTGGAGGAGGCCCGGGACACCGCGGAGCTGCCGGAGGCGTCGGGCGAGGCGATCGCACGCGAGTTCGAGCGCTATCTGCGGCGACGAGACGGCGGCGGTCCGGCGGGCCCGGCCCCCGGCGGACACGCCACGGCCGACGGCAGCGACAGCTCCTCGTATCTGCGGGACAACCCCGGCGGTCGTCCGAAGCCTCCGAAGTCCCCGCGGCCGGAGACCGGCACCGAGGACGAGGACTCCCCGGAGGACTGAGCGGACCGATCGGACGGACCAGACGGATCGGACCGACCAGACGGACCAGACGGATCGGGCCGGGCGGGCGGAAGCCGGGCTGACGGAAGGGGCGGTGCGCACCTGGCGCACCGCCCCTCCGCGTTCCGTACCCCGCGGTCTCCTCGCGTCAGCGTTCGACGGCGATCACGTCGTACGGGGTGTCCGGCGTCGGGGTGGTCGTGAAGCGGGCGTTGGGCAGGTACAGGCGGTCCCCGTACGCGGCCACGGTGGTCGGCACGTCGAGGCCCGGGTCGGTGAGGCGGCGTTGGAAGACGCCGCTGCGCCCGTCGGGCGAGAGCCGGAAGACGTCGATCGCGTTCTGCATGTTCTGCACCGCGTACAGCGTCCGGCCGGTGAGCAGCAGCCCGTCGCCGTTGACGAGGGGCGCCGCGTCGCCGAGGTCGACGAGCCGGGTGGCTCCGGTCCTCGGGTCGACCCGGTGCAGGGCGCCGACCCCGGTCTGCACGACGAGCAGGGCGGCACCGTCCGGGGTCCGCGTGATCCCGTTGGCGTTGATCGTGGCGCCGGGCACCTGGCTCCAGTCGCCGCTCAGGGGGAGCCGTACGACGTCGGCCGCGTCCGGCAGGGCGCCGCCCGGGCCGAGCGGCAGCGCGTACAGCGTGGGCTGGTAGGAGTCCGTGAACCAGACCGCGCGGGGGGTCAGGACCACGTCGTTGACGAAGGTCTCGGGCTCCGTGGCGAGGACGTACGACGCGAGTTCGGCGCCGGTACGGACGTCCACCACGCGGGCGCCCGTACCGACCGTGGCGATGAACAGCCGCCCCCTGCCGTCGAGTTTGAGCCCGGCCGCCGCCGTACCCGGCCCCGGGGCGATGGTCCGGCCCTGTCCGGTGCGCAGATCGGCGCGGTAGACCGAACCGTCGGCGATGGATCCGAGGTAGGCGTACGCACCGCCGCCGATGGTGATGCCCTCCGGGCGGATGCCGTTCGGCAGATGTATGACGGCGGGTAACGACTTCTCCGCTGCCCGGGCCGGGCCGGCCGAGGACCCGGCGAGCGCGGCGCCGACGGTCGCGGCACCGGCGGTGAGCAGTCTTCGGCGGCTGAGACGGTCTTCGAACGAACGGTGCGTGGATGTCACGGTGCGTCCTTCCGGGCGGGACCGGGAGTTGACCGGTCGAGCGATCAACTGTCCCTGCCACCCCACCACATGACACCCGGCTCCGCAGCCTTTGGCCTGTTTGCTGCGTGACATCTGTTTCAGGCCGGATTGCACAGGTTTCCCCATTCAACTTGTTTTCAAACCGAGTTGGCGAAGACGGGGTGGACGAGTCGCCGTCGGCGTGCCAGGTTGTGCCCCGAAGGCGCGGCCCGGGGACGGGACATGGCAGCACCCGCAGGACCGAACCGAGAGGAGCGGTACGCGATGACCGACCAGGTACAGCCGACGCAGGGCCCGGGAACGGCCGGGCCGGGACCCGACGGAGCGGGGTTCACCTACCGGGGAGCCGAGCAGGAGCTGATCGTCGTCGCACGCCCCGAGGCCCGGCTGCGCGCCGGCGCCGATGGCGTCCGCTCGGCGGCGGGCTCGGACGTGGCGGCCCTCAACATGTTCCTCAGTGACGAACAGCTCGCCCTGGAGCCGCTGTTCGGCGGCGAGGAACGACTGCGGCAGTCCCAGCCGGCGGACGGCGGGGGCGGGAACGACCTCGCGCTCTTCTACCGGGTGCGCGGCGTCGAGAGCCGCGCCCAGGAGCTGCGTTCACGGATCGCCGCGCTGCCGGAGATCGACACGGCGTACGTGAAGCCCGGCGCCGTCCCCGCCTCGGTGGGGTCGGCCGGGCGGACCGCGCAGGGCTCGGCGGGCCCGGACGACGGCCGCCGGACGAAGGAAGGGGCTCCGGTCACCCCGGACTTCACCAGCCGCCAGGGCTATCTGCGGCCGGCGCCCGAGGGCATCGACGCCCACTGGGCCTGGCAGCGGCCGGGCGGTACGGGCCAGGGCGTGACGGTGATCGATGTGGAGGGGGCGTGGCAGCTGGGCCACGAGGACCTGGCCGCGAAGCTCGCCGGCGTGGTCGTCGGCACCCCGCTGACGGACCTCGCCTGGCGCAACCACGGCACCGCCGTCATCGGGGTGATCGGCGGCGACCGCGACGAGCGCGGGATCACCGGCATCGCGCCGGACGCGGTGACCGCGGCCGCGTCCTTCCAGGGCATGGGCACGGCGGCCGCGATCCACGCGGCGGCCGAACGGCTGGGCCCCGGTGACATCATCCTGGTCGAACTGCACGCCCCAGGGCCGCGGTTCGACTTCGAGGAGCGCGACGACCAGCAGGGTTACATCGCGATCGAGTGGTGGCCCGACAACTTCGCGGCCATCCGGTACGCGACCGCCAAGGGGGTGCTCGTCGTGGCGGCCGCGGGCAACGGCGCCGAGTCGCTCGACGACGCGGTGTACGAGCGGCGCCCCGCCGAGTTCCCCGCGTGGTGGCGCAACCCCTTCAACCCCGCCAACCCGTCCTCCGGCGCGGTGCTGGTCGGCGCGGGCGCACCGCCGCCCGGCACGCACGGCCGCGACCACGGCCCGGACCGCTCCCGCCTCGCCTTCTCCAACTACGGGGCGCGGGTGGACGCACAGGGCTGGGGGCGCGAGGTCACGACCACCGGCGGCTTCTGGGACCGGCCCGGCGATCTGCAGGGCGGTGCCGAGGAGATCGGCTGGTACACGGACACGTTCTCCGGGACCTCCTCCGCCTCCCCGGTGGTGGTCGGTGCCCTGGCCGCGCTGCAGGGCATGCTCAAGGCGGCGGCCCAGGAACCGATGTCCCCGCAGCGTGCCCGCGCGGTGCTGCGGGCCACCGGCTCCCCGCAGCAGGACGCGCCGGGCCGGCCCGCCTCCCAGCGGATCGGCAACCGGCCGGACATCAGGGCGGCGGTCACCCGTCTGCTGCCGGAGGCGGTCGGCTCGGGCCAGGCCGAACGGTACTGGGACGAGCTGCTGCCGTACCCGCGCGAACTCCCGCCCAGGATCCGGCTGTTCGTGGCCGGTGACTGGCGCAACCTCAACAACCCCTCCCCCGAGATCCGTCAGGCGGTGCACTCCGCCTTCGCGGGCGGACGGCCCGACGTACGTGTCTGGTTCTCGGAGGACGAGATCGTCGGCCTGGTGGTCACGGGCTGACGTATCCGAGGGCGTAGCCGCAAGTCAACGATTCGATGATTCACGGAAGGTGGCACCCGTATGAGCACCACCCCGCAGATGAGTCAGCAGCAAGGGCACCAGCAGGGCATCCAGCTGGGGCAGCAGGGACCGAGCACGGCGCCGCCCCAGCAGTTCGGACAGCAGCAGCCCATGGCGTTCGGACCGCAGCTGCAGCAGCCGTTCGGACAGCTGCAGAACCCGCAACACCAGAACCCGCAGCAGCACATCCCGCCGCAGCAGATTCCGCAGCACCTCCAGCAGCAGCTCCAGCAGATGGGGCAGCAGCAGCCGTTCCAGCAGCTGCTCCAGCAGCTCGGCGGGCAGCAGCAACAGCAGCAGGCGCAGGTCCTGACGAGCGGGATCGCCCAGCACTTCTGGGACGTGGTCACCCCGCTCCCCGGCCAGCCGTCGATCCTCTACCTGTTCATCGACAACGCCTGGCGCCCCCTGGTGAACCCCAACCAGGTCACCCACGACGAGGTCCAGCAGGCCTTCGCCTACGGGCAGCAGGTCATCGGCGTCTACGACGTCAACAGCAACGCCGTGCAGGCCGTCATCGTGAACAAGTGACGCTCTGAGAACGAAGAACGAAGGGGCGCCGGGCGGTGAAAGAACGCGCTTTCTCGTACCTCTCCCCGAACGCAGGCGCCGCGTTTTTGTA